>NZ_JACFYV010000073.1:0-29854 GCF_016759955.1 Burkholderia sp. KCJ3K979 | reverse complement strand
TCGCGGGGCTGCGCCCGCCGCCGATCCCGGTCGCGGTGCGCGACGCGCTCGCCGATCTGTCGGTCGGCGGCGGCCCCGGCGACCCGGCGCTCGACGCCGACTGGGGCGAGCCCGGCCTGTCCGCGGCCGAGCGCGTGTTCGGCTGGAATACGCTCGAGATCCTCGCGTTCAAGGCCGGCAATCCGGAGCATCCCGTCAATGCGATCCCGCCCGCCGCGTATGCGCACTGCCAGTTGCGCTTCGTCGTCGGCACCGACTGGGAAGCGCTGCAGGCGCACCTGCGCGCGCACCTCGATGCGCACGGCTTCGCCGACGTCGAGATCGACGTCGAACGCGGCGCACCGGCGACGCGCGTGCCGCCGGACGATCCGTGGGTGCGCTGGGCCGTCGCGTCGCTCGCGCGCACCACCGGCAAGAAGCCCGCGATCCTGCCGAATCTCGGCGGCACGCTGCCGAACGACGTGTTCGCCGACACGCTCGGGCTGCCGACGCTGTGGGTGCCGCACTCGTACCCGGCGTGCTCGCAGCATGCGCCCGACGAGCACCTGCTCGCGAGCGTCGTCAGCGAGGGGCTGCAGATGATGGCCGGCCTCTTCTGGGATCTCGGCGACGACGCGCCGCCCGTTCGCCGCGCGGCATCCGCCGCGACCGGCGCCGCCCTGTAACGCGCTTCGCCCCTTTTCACGGGACCTGCACACACGATGAATACGACCACCCTGACCTCGCAGGACGCCGCGCGCCCCAGCGCCACGAAGATCCGGCGCATCATCTTCGCGGCGTCGATCGGCAACGCACTCGAATGGTTCGACCTGATCGTCTACGGCTTCTTCGCGGTCACGATCGCCAAGCTGTTCTTCCCCGCCACGAGCGAAGCGACGTCGCTGATGCTGACGCTCGGCACGTTCGGCCTGTCCTACCTGATCCGGCCGATCGGCGGCTTCGTGCTCGGCGCGTACGCGGATCGCGCGGGCCGCAAGGCGTCGCTGCTGCTGTCGATCGCGATGATGATGGCCGGCACGCTGCTGATCGCGCTGATGCCGACCTACGCATCGATCGGCATTCTCGCGCCGCTCGGGATCATGCTGTCGCGGCTGATGCAGGGCTTTTCCGCCGGCGGCGAATTCGCGAGTTCGACCGCGTTTCTCGTCGAGCACGCGCCGCAGCGGCGCGGCTTCATGTCGAGCTGGCAGTTCGCGAGCCAGGGCCTCGCGACGTTGCTCGCGTCGGGCTTCGGCGCGCTGCTGACGGCCACGCTGACCACCGCGCAACTCGAAAGCTGGGGCTGGCGCGTGCCGTTCCTGTTCGGCCTCGCGATCGGCCCGGTCGGGCTGTACATCCGCCGCTACGTCGACGAAGGCGTCGAGTTCAAGACGCAGGCGCGCTCCGAAGCGCCGGTGCGCGAACTGTTCGCGGACCAGAAGGTGCGCCTGCTGCTGTCGGTCGGCGCGCTCGTGATCTCGACCGCGATCAACTACATGATCCTGTACATGCCGACCTACGCGATCAAGCAGCTCGGGCTGCCCGCATCGACCGGTTTCGCGGCGACGCTCGCGACCGGCTTCGTGCTGACGCTCGTCACGCCGGTCGTCGGCCATCTGTCCGACAGCACCGGGCGAATCCGCATGATGGCGGCCGCGGCCGTGCTGATGCTCCTCACCGTGTGGCCGACGTTCGCATGGCTCACGCGCCACGCGTCGTTCGCGACGATGCTCGCCGCACTGGTCTGGATCGGCGCGCTGAAGGCGATGTACTGCGGCGCGCTGCCGGCGCTGATGGCCGAACTGTTCCCGTCGCAGACGCGCGCCACCGGGCTCGCGGTCAGCTACAACACCGGCGTCACGCTGTTCGGCGGCTTCGCGCCGTTCGTCATCACCTGGCTGATCAGCACGACCGGCAACCGGCTGTCGCCGGCGCTCTATCTGATGGGGTGTGCGCTGCTGAGCCTCGCCGCGCTGTTCGTCGCGCGCACGCGGCTGAAAATGCGCTGACGCGAGAAACGACGGCGCAGCAAGGCGCCGCCGAAACCGCCCGACTCGGTGCGGCTCGGTGCGGCTCGGCCCGTCGCGACATCGCCGCCGCGCGGCCGCGCGCCGTTTACGGCGCCGGGTTCGGCTGCCGTTCGTGCAATGCGTCGATCTCGGCGAGGATCTCGTCGGACAGCGTCACGTCGACGCTGCCGATGTTTTCCTTCAACTGCTCGAGCGACGTCGCGCCGACCAGGTTGCTGCGCACGAACGGGCGGCTGTTGACGAACGCGAGCGCCAGTTGCGCGGGCGACAGCCCGTGACGCTGCGCGAGCGCGACGTAACGCGACGTCGCCTCGACGGCCTGCGGCTTGCTGTAGCGCTGGAAGCGCTCGAACAGCGTGATCCGCGCGCCGGCCGGACGCGCGCCGTTCTCGTACTTGCCCGACAGCCAGCCGAATGCGAGCGGCGAATACGCGAGCAGGCCGACGCCGTCGCGATGCGTGAACTCCGACAGCCCGTTCTCGAACGTGCGGTTCAGCAGACTGTACGGATTCTGGATGCTCGCGATGCGCGGCAGCCCGAGCCGCTCGGCCGCGCGCAGGAACTGCGCGACACCCCACGGCGTTTCGTTCGACACGCCGATCGCGCGCACCTTGCCAGCCTTCACGAACTCCGCGAGCACGCCGAGCGTTTCCTCGATCGGCACCGTGTACGCGTCGTCGACCCACGGATACGCGGGACGGCCGAAGGTGGTCGTGCTGCGATCGGGCCAATGCAGCTGGTAGAGATCGACGTAGTCGGTCTGCAGGCGCTTGAGGCTGCCGTCGAGCGCTTCGGTCAGGTTCTTGCGGTCGAACTGGTTGCCCTCGCCGCGAATATGACGCGGATTGTGCGGCTGCCGCGCCGGCCCGGCGATTTTCGTCGCGAGCACGATGCGGTCGCGCTGCGCGCGATGCTGCGCGATCCAGGTGCCGATGTACTGCTCGGTGCGGCCCTGCGTGTCGGGCTTCGGCGGCACCGGATACATCTCCGCGGCATCGATCAGCGTCACGCCGTGTCCGAGCGCGTAGTCGATCTGCTCGTGCGCGTCGCGCTCCGAATTCTGCTCGCCCCACGTCATCGTGCCGAGACCGATCAGGCTGACCTCGATGCCCGAATCGCCGAGTGTGCGGTATTCCATGCTGTTCCTGTCGCGTCGGTGGAAAGCAGGAACGCTATCACATTGAAGCCACTGCTTCAGATGGGCCCCGCGCACGCTTACAAGCGGCCTTCGGCGCTGCTCCCCACGCTCACGCGCCCGCCCGGACGGGGGTGTCGCCCCCTCCCGTCACTGCGGCCGCTGGATGAAGCAGGTCGCCGACGCATGCGCGACGATCTTGTCGTCCGGCGTCTTCAGCGTGCCCTCCGCGACACCCAGCGAACGCGACAGGTGAATCACGCGCCCTTCCGCGATCAGCTCGACGTCGCGCGGCACGGGCCGCAGCATCTTCACGTGCAAATCGACGGTGCCGTAACCGACGCCCGCGTCGAGCATCGAATGCACCGCGCACCCGGTGACGGAATCGAGCACCGTCGCGGCGAACCCGCCGTGCACGCCGCCCAGCGGATTCAGGTGCCGGCCGTCCGCCCGCGCCGAAAACTTCACGTAACCGAGTTCGACGTCGAGCGGACGCATCGGGATCGTCTCGGAAATCGATGCCAAGGGCGCGTCGCCCGACACGGCGGCGCGCAGCAGATCGAGACCAGACAGGGAAAGCGGGTTCATCGGGTTGTCTCCGGGTTGAAAGCGCGTCGCCGCGCGAGTAAGTTCTAAATTGGAACTCATTATTGTCAACGATGCCGGCCGTTGTCAACGCGGCCGCGCCCGTTGCGACCGAAGGCGGGTTCTATAATCGAACCCGCTATTTCGCTGAACCGCCGCACGACCGCCGCAAGAGGCAAGAGACAAGAGACTCGACGATGAAATGGGATGACATCGGCACGCTGAACTGTTCGGTCGCGCGCACGCTCGCCGTGCTCGGTGACCGCTGGACCATGCTGATCCTGCGCAACGCGTTCCTCGGCTGCCGCCGCTTCGATGCGTTCCAGACCCAGCTTGGCCTGACGCGCCACGTGCTGGCCGAACGGCTGGCGCGACTCGTCGACGAAGGCGTGCTCGTCAAGCGCGCGTACCAGGAGCGCCCGCCGCGCTTCGAATACCGGCTGACCGAAAAGGGGCTCGACCTCTACCCGGCCCTGCTCGCGCTCATGGCGTGGGGCGACCGCTGGAAGGACGACGGCCAGGGGCCGCCGGTGCAATTGCGCCACCGAACCTGCGGGCAACTGATGCATGCGGTGACCGTGTGCTCGGCCTGTGGCGAACCACTCGACGCACGCGACGTGCAGCCGGAGCCCGGGCCCGGGTGGATCGTGTCCGACGGGGCTGAGGCGCCTGCAGCCAGGGATTGACGGACGCGCTACACGCGGCTCGCGAATGACTGTCTGACGCACTCGCTGCACATACGCTTCGGCCATGGGCCGCATTGAGTCCAGGTCCTTCCAACCGGGCCGCGCGCGTTGCTTGCCACGCAAGCGCCTTGCAACGACGAACGCAATCGCATGCCATCGCAGCCCCATCTGCTATCCGTCGATCGCCCCGCTCGCACACGCGGGCTGCATGACGCAACTTTGCGTCACCCTCTCCACCCGTGCCGATCATCGCGTGGACCAGCGCTTCGCATCCGCACGTGACCGGGCCGCCACGCGTGCGTTACACTCACGGCCCGCTGTCTCGAAATTATTCGCTGTCCAAGATGTTGTCGCGCAATCGCCTCGCTGCCGCCTGTCTCGCCGCTTCCCTGCTCGCCACTCCGTTCGCCGCCTTCGGCAAGACGCAAAGCGAATCGCTGCTCCAGCAAGCGATCGATCTCGTGTCTCGATGGCTGCCAGCCCCCACTCACGAAGCACCTGCGACCCAGGTCGTCGAATCGGCTTTCTCGCCGGACGGCGGCGCCGAGGCGCTCGTACTGAAAGCGATCGGCGCGGCGCGCAACTCGATCCGGGTTGCCGCCTACTCGTTCACGTCGCCGCCCGTCACGCGTGCATTGCTTGCCGCCAAGCGCCGCGGCGTCAATGTCGCGGTGGTCGTCGACGACAAGGGCAACCGCGCGAAGAACAGCAAGCAGGCACTGAACCTGCTCGTCAACGCGGGCATTCCGACGCGCACGATCGACGCCTATGCGATCCATCACGACAAGTACCTCGTGATCGACGCCGAGCACGTCGAAACGGGTTCGTTCAACTACAGCGCGTCGGCAGCCAGCCGCAATTCCGAGAACGTCGTCGTGGTCTGGAACAATCCGCAACTCGCGTCGCGCTACCTCACGCACTGGCAAAGCCGCTTCGATCAAGGCACGCCGTACCGCTCCAGCTACTGACGCGCGACACGCGCTCGCCGCCCCACCGCTCACATTCGCGTCACCGTGTTGCAGATGATCGGCGAGCATGGCGCGATGTTCAATTCGGCCGAATGGCCAGTGCGCCGCGTCGCGAAGCGACCGTCACGCGCGACGACGCCGCGTTCAATGAATGTCAGGCACCCGCCCCGTTGCTGCGCCGGCATGCGCGCTCGACACACAGCGGTTCGCGTGCCCGCCCACACCGCTGGCCGAATTCGCCGACGAGCCTTGGTCGCCCATCGGCAGCACGCTGCGCACGCAATCGGTGCTGAACATCAGCGTGTTCTGAACCAGCGGGTAAATGAGATACAGCGCAAACGCGAGATAGCCCGCGTACAGAATTCGAACCATGGTGCGATGGGAGGCGATGAATGATTGGTCTCGTCCTGTTTACGGCGTGGCGACGCGCACCTTGAGGTATCGGCTGCCCGATTCCGCATCGGGACGAAACACGGGCCGATGACACCCGCTTCTTACCGCATCTTCAACGACGCTCACGAACCCGATCGCCGCCGCGGCGGGACGTGCAGCGAGGCGACGCATCGAGCCATGCGCAACACCGTTCGACGTACGAACCATGACCAACCTGGCCGACGGGACAAGAGACAAGGCTCACGCCAATCGCACCGACACCGGCCGACGACGCGGCTCGGTCGGGCACGTTGCCGATGATCCCGCACGCCATCGCACCGTCACCGACCGGCTAACATCGGCCGATCGCCGGATGGACGAACACAAGCCGCGCGGCAGGACGGCCGGCGCCCGGCCCGCGGACGAGCCAGGCCGGCGCGCCGGATCAAACCGCCGCGCTGCCGCCCGGCCGCGGTCGTGCGACGGCGCCGGTTCAACTGCCGCAGGGCGGCGCGCTCGCCATTGCGTCCGCGATCTGCTCGGGCGTCAGGTCGCGCTGATGCGTCGCCAGCGACCAGCGATGCCCGAACGGATCCTCGACCTGCCCGTAACGGTCGCCCCAGAACATGTCGGCGGCCGGAATCGTGACCGTCGCGCCGGCTTCGACCGCCTTCGCGATCGCCGCATCGGTGTCCGGCACGTACAGATGCAGGCAGACGGGCGTGCCTTTCAGCGCCTTCGGCCCCAGCGCACCGTGCTCCGGCATTTCGTCCACCAGCATCAGCGTCGAATCGCCAATCGCAAGACACGCATGCGCGAGCCGGCCGTCGGGCATCGCGAGGCGAAACTGTTCGGTCGCATTGAATGCGCGCTTGTAGAAATCGATGGCCGCGGTTGCACCCGCACAGATCAGATGGGGGGTCAGCGTGCGCATCCCTTCCGGGATCGGCTTGACGGACGTGGGCATGGTGTCGCTCCTTCAGTCGGTTGTCGTATCGAAAATCGGGACGGACGCGCGATGCGCACGCCTCCGATGCTACGACGGACGACGCCGACGGAAATCGACACGGTGCCCAGGATTTTTTTGTTCGCCTGACTGATGGGGGCGCAGGACGCCGCATCGGGCGTCATCGGCCCGTTCGGTCGGCCGGTTCGTCCGGCTGGCCGAATTGACGGCGGCAGGCTTCCAGCAACGCGGCCACCGCGTCGAGCGGAAGATCGGCAAACCGGGCGATCGGCAGCATCACGCCGCCCGGCACCTTCGTGCGCGACGAATGGGCGGAGAACTGATAGCCGATGTAACGATTTCCGGCAACGCTGACGATCCGGAATTCAGTGACGTCACGCCACGGCGTGACGGGTTTTTCGCGCGCGGAGCCGATCAGCCGGAAGCCCGTCTCGTCGACCTGCAGCGCGAGCTTGCGCCGCGACGAGACGAACAGCGCAGCACTGACCAGCGCCAGCAACACGGCCAGCGCCGCTACCGGCCAGAGCGTCGGGGCGGCCACATAACCACACAAGGTCGCCGCGGCGAGCCCTGCACACACGGCCGCCCTGCTTTTCAGGCTCCGGCTGTCGACTGCCAGCGTGACCGGCAACGAACCGGTGACCGTTCCCGCGACCGGATCGACGTGCCAGCCGGAATCCGTCATTTCGTGTGCGTCGTTCATTTCACGCGGGCTCGTGTCGACGGCCATCGGCTCATCAATGTGGGCACGATGTCGGGAGGCCAATCCCGGCGCCACCAATCACACGCCATTGCGCCGACGTCGGTCAATTGCATACCTTGACGGTACCGTTGGTCGTGCATTGCCCGATGGCCCAGTGGCTCTGCCCTGCCAGACGAGGCGCGAGGCCCATGCCGCGAATCGGCGCGGCCGGCGGCGACGAGGCGGGAACGGTCGCCGACGCGGTCTCGGGCGACGGTTGCACGGGCGCCGGCCCGGACGCGGTCTGGCAGGCGCCAAGCGTCAGACAGAGCGCAAATGCCAGCGGGGCGATGGCGAATCTGGAGAGAGTCATGGGTACGCTCGCGCGATTCGTTTTGAGTAACGGCCCGCAGTCAGATCTGCGGCAGATCGCGCAGCGTGCGCGACTCGCTCGTGGCATCGATGTCGAGCTCGATGCCTTCGGACGCATCGCGATACAGCACGCGTTTCAGCCTGGGGCCGATTGCGGTGGTGTCCGACGCCGAGAAGATCGCGCGGACATCGTTACCGGACGCGAGCGCGCGCGCCACGTCCGCCACCGGGGCCTCGCGGGGCGTCGCCGCCCACGAGCGATCGGCCGGGTTCACGGCCGCCCAGCGCACGTGCGTCACGCGCGCGCTGAGCGGATCGATTCGGACACCATTCACCGCAAACGTCGACATCGGCATCTCCCTTGAATTTTTGCGGCCGGCCGCATGCATGCGGCGCGCTGCGGCCAACCCGGCTCTAGCCCGCGCGGCGCGCACGGCCTGCGATCGCGTGCGCTGCTTCGGCCAACGCGATTTTCGATGATACATTGGGACGCTTTGCAACCGTCAACAGACAATCGTGTACGGGAGAAATACATGAGCGATGCCTGGGGAACCTTCCCTGCCAGAATGGGCGACCATCAGGCTTTCATCAGCTTCAACCACGGCTTCGCGGAAATCGCCGAAGGCGATCCGCGCACATCGCTGCTCAGCGTGCGGGTCCCCTTTGCGCATCCGTCGCCTGAAGGGCTGCCGACCGGCGACGAATTCGCCGATCTCGCGAAGATCGAGGATCTGCTCGACGCCGCGATCATCGCGAAAGGCGGCGTGCAGGTCGGCCGCATCACCGTCGACGGCAACCGGGATTTTCTTTTCTACGTGCCGTTCGACGAAGAGGCAGCCGCGGAAATCGTCGACTCGCTGGCCGACCAGACGACCTACGCGCTGCAGTATGCCCACCAGGACGATCCGGACAAGACAACATACTGGCAGACGCTCTACCCGACCGACGACGACTGGCAGATCATGCGCGACATGCGCACGCTGGATGCGCTGCGGCAGCAAGGCGACGCACCGGACGTGAGCCGGCGCGTGATGCACTGGGCATACTTCCCCGACCCGAGCGACGCGCACCAGTTCGCGGACTGGGCCGAAGCGAAAGGCTATCCGGTCGAATCGGTCGCGCCGACCGAAGACGGCAAGTCGGCGGTGCGGTTTTCGCACGAAGGCACGCTCGCGCTCGCCGACATCACGCGCCATACGGTCGCGCTCAGTCGCGAGGTACGCGCGCTCGGCGGGAACTACGACGGATGGGAAACCAGCGTCGAACAGGCAGGTTGAGCGGAGTGCGTGCCGGTTGCGCGCGATGTGACGTCACGCATGCGACGCAAAAAACATCCCGGCAGCGTTGTTACGCGCCGCCGGGATCAAGGCATCGCCGGCAACAACCGGCGATGGGCCTGAGGGTTCGCTCAGGCACGAGGAAAGCAATTCGTACGGATCGGGCGAACGGATGTCGGGGTGCGAACGAGTGCCGTCGCACAGCCCGCCGAACGCCTGTCCGGTTCCGCCGACGCAACCTTCCGGCGTCGAGGGGCAAAAAGCCCCCGCTCCTGCGCGAGCGAGCGGGGAAATGGTTGACCGGGCCGGGGAAGAACGGTCAACCGGTCAAATTGTGATCGCGGGTCGCGCGACGGTCTGTGCGGCAACTCACCCTTTAGTGACAACGTGACGGCAACCGGCATGCTCGCGTCCCGGCGCATATCGTCATGATTCAAGCCCGACGCGCTGCCTGTCGGTATCGTTGACGAGGAACCGGTCGCGAGTTTCTTCGTATCCGCCGTCTTGGGACCGCATCGCAGTACAACCTGTCGGCCGGCGGCAGTCGTCATTGCGACGGCCATCGACAGCGTTCTTTTTTCATTTCTGGCGTTTTATTTTGTATTAGTTCAAGTGGAATTTTCAGACCCGGGCGCAGTTTCCGGTAAGTCGCGAGTATTGTCAAAGCAGGATTATTCTATTTTTTCACGCGGGGCGATTTCCACTCCGTGTTTTGTGCAGAATTTCGCGCACACAATGATCTGCGTCACGAAAACGCGCATTCTTCGCTACGACGAACCACTGCAAAACCAGTCGGCAACCAAAGCGATCCAGTCGAGATTGCTGACGATTTCAATGGCGGCATCGCCGACGATTCCGGCTGTCGACGAATCTGTCGCCACCGCCCCAGTTGCCACCGCGCTCGCCTTCGCAGTCCCGGCCGATGCGACGGGCCTCGGATTGGCAAGTCGTTCCAGTCACGCGACGATACTTGCGCGTGCGTCTTCTTCACCGGCGAAATCATTGCGCGCCACAAACCGATCGAACACGATCCATGCGAGCGTCTTGCCTCGCGTCTCGGATTCGAGCTGCCTGTCGACAACGACGGTACGACCGGACTCCGTGATTCCGAGCATCCCGGTGAAACGGTAATCGAGATATTCGATCGCGAGTTTCGACGACATGGCTTCTTCGCTCAATCCGCCCTCTCAATTTTTATGATGCCCGCGCCAGACGTGCTTCGCGACACTGTGTGAATCTTGCGTGAATTTCACTCGGGGTGCGATTCTCGCTGGCGTTATCGCGATATTCTCGCGAATTGTCGATATGAACGGTCGACGTATGACCGCTCTCATCTTTTTTCCACTCTTCCGATGGCGCCGTCAGCCGCTCCGTTTTCCTGTTTCCGGTATCGACCTGCTCCGCAGCCGTCATCGCGCTGCTAAACTCGAATCACAAAGACCGCTTGCGCCACCAGAGGAAATCATGACGCTCGCTCACGCACGACAAAGCGGCGTAGATGTCTGGATCGTCCAGCTTCCCGGGCACGCTCCCTATGCCTACACGCACCTCAAGCGGGTATTCTCGTCCGACGACTCTCGACATCGGGTCGTGACGATCGACCTGAAGAAACTGCTGGCCTGCGCCGACCGCGACACCACCGACTATGTGCTGCCGTCGGTTCAGTACTGGGCGCCTGGAAAGGCCGCGGGCATTCGCGAATTCCTCGATCCGAACCGGGAGCGAATTCCGGACATGCCGTTCATCACGTTTCGCGAGACGCGAACGCGGACATTGCTCGGCATTCCCGGCCTGTCGAAAATCGGCGTCGCATCGTTCCGTAACGGCCAGCATCGCGCGCGCTATCTCGCGCATGCCGGTGCGACGATCTTGCCCGTCGAAATCCACGAGACCGAAGCCGATTTGCTTGTGCGGTATTGCGGCGAGTGACGGCAAAGTCCGGGCGACTTTCACCTGGCGCTTCCATTGCGGCCAGGCGCAGGCGCACTCGCTTGCCGTCGCTCGCGTCGATGTCGGCAAGCGTTCAAGCCAGGATCGCGTAAATCCGGTCGGTGACTTCCGTCTGGCCGATGCGGCTGGTTTCGACACCGGCCAATTGCCAGCCGTTGTGTTCGTAGAACCCGATCGCACGCACGTTGCCCTCCAGCACCTGCAGATGGACCTTGTCCACGCCGATCGACCGGGCCCACGCGCGAACGGCTTCGATCATGCGCTTGCCCGTGCCGCCACCGTGATGCGAAGGATGGACGTGCAGGCAGTCGAGCAACACACCAAGCGCCGGGTCGACGGGGCGTTCGGCGCTGACGAAGCCGACCGGCTCGCCATTCGACTCTGCAATCCGCACGAAGCCCCACTCGTTCTCGTTTCTATCGAAGTACTTGCGCCACCGGACCGCATGCTCCGTCGGCACCTCGTCGGACAGATAGCTGGCCGGAAGGATGTGGCTATAGGCGGTTTGCCAGCTCAGCGTGTGCAGGCGAGCGATGTGGTTCGCGTCGTGTGGCGTGGCCGCGCGCAGTGTGGTCCGGGTGTCCGGCATCGGTTGCAACTCCTTCTGCGGGTTCTCTTGATCGACATGTGTCGTCGCAAAATATACCGTGCTTTGCGAGATGCATTTCGCAGGGGCTCGTCGTCGAGAGGTCGTCGCGCGGGCAAAAAAAATCCCGACACCTTCTCCGGTCGTCGGGATCGAACGGCCCTGCAAAGGATGAGGGCACGAGGAAGGTCACACATTACACGCATGTAAGACTGTTGCGCTTTGTCGGTTTGTGCCAAACGTCTGTTCGATTCCGCCAATCAGTCGGTTATGAACGCGCGTAAACGAAAAAAGCCTGCCCGCGTTTTGCGCGAGCAGGCAAGAAAACGGATCAGCATTCGAGGCACGAGGGCTGTCCAGGCAAGATAACGGCACGGCGCAGGAGAACCTTAGGCGGGAAAGGAAGCGTTGCGGGCAAACTAGTACGAATGTTGTCCGCGCAACGACACGGAAACGCGATACGGAGCGAGCCTGGATCTGCTTCGGTATCTCCCCTAGCTGCCGCGGTGGTCGCCTGAAGTTCTCGCTGCGCATCAACGAGAAGCTTCGTCAAGCTTTCTCCACCGCTGCCGACCTTTCCGTGTCCTTCCCGTGCGGGAGGAGATGCGGCGTGCCGGTATGATGTGAGTCGACGCCCCACCTCAGGCTAGACCGATGCAGAGGAACCGCCAGCGCCCGGCGCCTCGACGCGGTCAGTATCGACGCGTTGTCCAGGTAGGCGCCGAAGCGCAGAGCGAACAACCGAAATCACTGCAACGCCGCACACGATGCCGGCCAGCACGTCGACGAGATAGTGGCCGCCGACCGTAATCGTCGAGGCGACCATAACGGCGTTCAATGCGATCGCTGCAGGAAACACGAACCCGATGTGGCGCACCGCGTACGCGAAGAAAATCGCCATCATGGTGTGGAACGACGGCATCGACACCAGCCCCTGGACATCGTATGGATTGATGGCAGGCATGGCCGCACTCCGCAGGAGTGTGAAGTCCCGCACGGTCGATGCTGTACCTGGATCTGTAATGCCGTAGTAAAGGAAGGCGCTTTCGGCCGGAAACGGAATCGAGATCGCCAGTAGCATGATCGACGCCAAAAACAGGATCGCCAAGAATTCGGCCATGTCGTCTTGGCGTCGGACAACTGCCAGGCTGAAGGGAACCAAGAACAGCTGCGCGAACGCGCTCCAATACGCGTACTTCAGGACCATATGCAGTCCGTGATGCCCTGTGACCCAGTGGTATGCGCCGGGCCAGTGGAAGCCGATGGCCTCGTCAAAGCGGACCAGCACATCCGCGATCGTCGGCACGTTCAGACCGATGCCAAGGTATGACGCCATCGAGACAGTCTGAGCCCATATTGCGATCGTGATAAGGCAGAGGATCGCAACTGAAAACTCGCTGCATCGCGCCGCGTGCGTCAGCCCTCGATACCGCTCGAGCGACGCGATCCACCGCAGCCCGGCAGCACAGAGGAGTGGTACGGCGAACCGGCCAAATGCTGACGTCGGCCATCCATGGCTAATTCGGATTCCGGCCCGACCCGCCCATAGCAAATCAACCGCGGTTACGGCGATGATGGCGCCCCACGCCCCGGCATAGATGACGGCATTTCTATTATTCATAGCCCCGGCCTTCATTCTTATTTTGCCGGGAGAGTCTATCAGCAACGGGGCGCGCGAGGCTCGGGACGCTTCCGCGTAGCCACGGCCATGAGGCGCGGTCGAAGAAACTCGCGTCACGCGGTATAAGTCGAAACGCGGCGCACTGCCGGACCTACATGCGAATCCGGCGATAACGGCGCGCGCCTACGATCGAACGACGATCGTAAAACAGAGAGGCATGTAATTCCCAATTTTGGAATTTAAAAACAAAAACGGCACTGTCTTTTCGAACAGTGCCGTTTCTAACTACTTGATACCGCTTGGAATTCTGTGGGGTGGCTGATGGGACTCGAACCCACGACGACAGGAATCACAATCCTGGACTCTACCAACTGAGCTACAGCCACCACTGATACTGCTTGCTTCGTTTCGCTGTTTTGTTTCAGCAGCGAAGAACAAGATTATACGAACACTTTTGAATCTTGCAAAGCCTTTTTTTCAAAAAATTCTTCGGCTTCGTTCAGATGCGCGCGGGCCTCGTCGAACACGGCCAGATCGCCGCGTGCGAGCTTCTTGTTGTCGGACAGCACGCGACGCCAGCCACGTGCGCCCGGCATCCCGCGATACAGCCCGAGTGCATGCCGCACGATCGCGCCGAGGTAGGTGCCGCGCTTCAGTTCAGCCGCGCAGTATTCGATCAGTTGCGCTTCGGCCTCTTCGCGCGTCGGCACCGCTGCGGTCGACCCGTAGAAGCGCGCATCGACCTCCGCCAGCACGTACGGGTTGTGATACGCCTCGCGCCCGAGCATCACGCCGTCGACGTGCTCGAGATGCTGCGCGACTTCGTCGAGCGTCGTGATACCGCCGTTGATCACGATCTCCAGCGACGGAAAATCGCGCTTCAACCGATACGCATAGTCGTACTTGAGCGGCGGGATCTCACGATTCTCCTTCGGCGACAGCCCCTTCAGGATCGCGTTGCGGGCATGCACGACGAACGTTTCGCAACCGGCCTCGGCCACCGTGCCGACGAAGTCGCGCACGAACGCGTAATCCTCGACCGCATCGACACCGATCCGATGCTTGACCGTCACCGGCACCGACACCGCATCGCGCATCGCCCGCACACAGTCGGCGACGAGCTGCGGCTCGTTCATCAGACACGCACCGAACGCGCCGCGCTGCACGCGCTCGGACGGACACCCGCAATTCAGGTTGATTTCGTCGTAGCCCCACTGCTCGCCGAGTTTCGCCGCGCGCGCGAGGTCGTCCCGCTCGCTGCCGCCCAGTTGCAGCGCGACTGGCGATTCGCTCGGCGTGAACGCGAGATGCCGCTGGGCATCGCCGAACAGCAGCGCACCCGTCGTGATCATCTCCGTATACAGCCACGTATTGCGCGTCAGCGTGCGGTGGAACGAACGGCAATGGCGGTCCGTCCAGTCGAGCATTGGCGCGACCGATACACGGCGGGGGGGGAAGCGAGGACGGAACGGACATGGAATTCGGGTACAGGCCAGGCGGCACGGAAACAACCGAGTATTTTACCGCAATACCGGCCATACCCGCCCGACCCACGCGCTACCGGCCGTCCAGCTCCGCATCGACCGCCCGACGCGCCTCGTCGAACACCCGCTCGATCACGCGCCGCTCGGTGAGCAACATCCCGCCGATCTTGACCAGCCGCCAGTCGATCCGCACGGCATCGCCCTGCAGCACGCGATAGTGCGCATGCTCGCCGTCCCAGACCTGCTCGGTCTTCACCTCGATCTCGAAACCGCGGTACGGCTCGCTGAAATCGCCGAGGTCGCTGCCTCTCGGTTCCATCACACGCTCCGTGGCGACGCCGCGCCAGGCCGCCTGCGCGGCCGGCGCCGCGCGCTCAATCGTATTCGTCGGACAAAAATGACCGGCCATCGGCCGTCAGGTCGACCCGGTCGGCCGCCGCCTGATAGATCAGCCCGTCATTCAGCAACGCGTAGACGACGTCGTCGAATGCGGCGGGAACCGGCCGGCTGTCGCCGAACTGGTCGATCCATTTCAGCGCCTCGATGGCTTCGGGGGAAAGGATGGGGGTCATGCGTTGGCCTCCAGCATCGGTGTCGTTCCATCCTAGCACTTCGTCCGAATGTCGAATACCGAGGCAAACGCGCTGCGCGAATGCAATGCGGCGCCGCCGGGCACACTGCCCGCCGACGCCGCATGGGCCGCGACCCGCGCGCTCAGAGACGCGCGATCGAGACTTCCGTGGACTTCACGAGCGCGACGACTTCGGCGCCGACCTTCAGTTCGAGTTCGTCCACCGAACGGGTGGTGATCACCGACGTGACGATGCCGAACGGCGTCTCGACGTCGACTTCGGAGACCACGGACCCGCGAATGATCTCCTTGACCTTGCCCTTGAACTGGTTTCGTACGTTGATTGCAGTGATGCTCATCGGGATGATCGCTCCGAAGAAAAAAGTCTCAGAACGGGCGGCCGGAGCCGCCCGGAATTAAACGGCCCAGCGGATCTGCCCGACCGGTCGAACCTTGTCTGCTTCATGCTCGGCATCGTGATCGGCCGCGCCGGGGCCGCCGGCGAGCACGCGTTTCAGCACGCGATCCTCCAGCGCCGCGAATGCGGCCGACGCACGGGCACGCGGCCGGTCGAGCGGCACCGCCTGGTCGAGCGCCACGCGCCCCTGCTCGATCAGCAGGATGCGGTCGCCGAGCGCGACGGCCTCCTGCACGTCGTGCGTGACGAGCAGCGCAGTGAACCGATGCTCGCGCCACAGGCGCTCGATCAGCGCATGCATCTCGATGCGAGTGAGCGCATCCAGCGCGCCGAGCGGCTCGTCGAGCAGCAGCAGTTGCGGCCGGTGCACGAGCGCGCGGGCCAGTGCGACGCGCTGCCGCTGGCCGCCCGACAGTTGCGCGGGCCAGTCGTTCGCGCGTTCCAGCAGCCCGACTTCGTCGAGCACCGCGCGGGCCTGGTCGCGCGCACCGCGGCCGAGACCCAGCATCACGTTCTGCAGCACGGTCTTCCACGGCAGCAGGCGCGCATCCTGGTACATGATCCGTGTATCGAGCGCGCCGCCGCCCTCGCCGCGCGTCACGAGCGCGCCGCTGCTCGGCTGCTCCAGCCCCGCGACGAGACGCAGCAGCGTCGATTTCCCGCAGCCGCTACGGCCGACGATCGCGACGAAGCTGCCGCGCGCGATGCCGAGCTCGACGTTGTCGAGCACCGTGCGCGCGCCGAAGCGCTTGCTGACGCCCGACAGCGTGACCGCATCGTCGGGTGCCGTGCCGCCTGCGCGCCGCCGCGCGAGCGGTACGACCGATGCGCTGCCATCATGTTCGAGGATCGCCGCGTCACGCGCATCGCTGTCCGCGACGCGGGCCTGCGCCAGTTCGGCCTCGAGGTCTGCGCCGGCGAGCGGGCCGTAGGCGGCCGCCGAAGTCGTCGCATTCATGCCTTTGCTCCTGATTGATAGGCGGGGTGCCAGCGCAGCGTCACGCGCTCGATCCATTTCGCCAGCACATCGGCCAGCTTGCCGAGCACCGCGTACAGCAGGATGCCGACCACCACCACGTCGGTTTGCAGGAATTCACGCGCGTTCATCGTCATGTAGCCGATGCCCGACTGTGCGGAGATCGTTTCCGCGACGATCAGCATCACCCACATCAGGCCGAGCGCGAAACGCACGCCGACGAGGATCGACGGCAATGCGCCAGGCAGGATCACGTCGCGGTACAGCGCGAAGCCGCGCACGCCGTAGCTCTTGGCCATCTCGATCAGGTTCGCGTCGACCGAGCGGATCCCGTGATACGTATTGATGTAGACGGGGAAGAACACGCCGAGCGCGACGAGGAACAGCTTCGCCTTCTCGTCGATGCCGAACCACAGGATCACGAGCGGGATCATCGCGAGCGCCGGGATGTTGCGGATCATCTGGATCGTCGAGTCGAGCGCGACCTCGGCAGCCTTCGACAGCCCGGTCGCGAGCCCCAGCGCCAGGCCGACGCCACCGCCGATCGCGAAGCCGAACAGCGCACGCCACGTGCTCACTTTCACGTTTGCCCACATTTCGCCCGACGTCACGAGCGACCAGGCCGCGCGCACGACCGCCACCGGCTCGGGCAACACGCGGGTCGACAGCCAGCCGGTGCGCGCACCGACCTCCCACACCACCAGCAACACGAGCGGCACGAGCCACGGCGCGACGCCGCGCCACGCGCGGGTGGCCACGGCGACGCCGGTCGTCGACGGTTTCGTTGTCATCGCAGGCCTCCGTCGCTCAGCTCTGGCTCGTCTTCGGCAGATAGTTGTTGCCGACGATCTCGCCGAACGGCCCCGACAGCGGACCGGCCGCCTTCTCGACACCCTTGCCCTTGATCAGCGGGAACACGAGTTCCGCGAAGCGATACGACTCCTCGAGGTGCGGATAGCCGGACAGGATGAACGTCTCGATGCCGAGATCCGCGTATTCGCGCATCCGTTCCGCGACCTGCTCGGGATTGCCGACGAGCGCCGTGCCGGCGCCGCCGCGCACGAGCCCCACGCCGGCCCACAGGTTCGGATAGACCTCAAGCGCCTCGCGGCCGCCGCGCTTGCCGCCGTGCAGCGCGGCCATCCGGCGCTGGCCTTCCGAATCCATGTTCGCGAACGCCTTCTGCGCACGCGCGATCGTGTCGTCGTCGAGCCGGCTGATCAGCCGCTCGGCGTCACGCCATGCCTCGTCCTCGGTCTCACGCACGATCACGTGCAGGCGGATGCCGAACTTGATCTTGCGGCCGCGCGCGTCGGCACGAGCGCGAATGTCGGCGATCTTCTTCGCGACGGCCTCGGGCGGCTCGCCCCAGGTCAGGTAGGTATCGATGTGATCGGCGGCGATCGCGTGGGCGGCCGGCGACGAACCGCCGAACCACAGCGGCGGATGCGGATGCTGCACGGGCGGATAAAGCGCCTTGCCGCCCTTCGACTGCAGGTGCTTGCCGATGTAGTCGAACCCGTCGTTGTCGTGCGATGCGGCGAGCAGCCCGCGCCAGATGTTCAGGAAATCGTCGGTGATCTCGTAGCGCGTGTCGTGATCGGCAAAGAGGCCGTCGCCTTCGAGTTCGGCTGCATCGCCGCCCGTGACGACGTTGATCAGCAGGCGGCCGCCCGACAGACGGTCGAACGTCGCGGCCATCCGCGCGGCCAGCCCCGGCGAAGCGATGCCGGGGCGCACCGCGACCAGGAACTTCAGGCGCTGCGTCGCCGGAATCAGGCTCGATGCGACGACCCACGCATCCTCGCAGGAACGGCCGGTCGGCAGCAGCACGCCGTCGTAGCCGAGCGTGTCCGCCGCCACGGCGACCTGCTTGAAATAATCGTAGTCCGCGGCGCGCGCGCCTTCGGCCGTGCCGAGATAGCGGCTGTCGCCATGCGTGGGAATAAACCAGAACACATTCATCTGCTGCTCCTGCTTGACTGTCACTGCCGAAATTTGAAAAAAACGTCGCCCTGCATGCGTCGCGGAGGAGCGACGCATGCATGGTGTGCATTCGAATCGGGATGGCTCGCCGGTCAGGCCGTGCAGCGGGCGAGGACGCGATCGCACGGCTGTTTCTGAGGAATCAGTCTAGGGATCGGTACAGGGCTTTGGAACGATTTTTTTGAGCTTAGGTTTTCCGCTTTCGTGATTAGCACGACGCTGGAGCGAATATCGCCGCGGCCGGGCCCTATAATGGCGCACCTATCCGAATAACTCCGCGCATACGGCTTCGGCCGTGCGCGCCTGCGGTGCACTCATCGATGCAGAAAGTCATCCTGCCCTTCCTGTCCGGCTTCCTGGCCGCACTGTTCTTCCGCGAGGCCACGCTCGCCCTCCTCCACACGGCCGACCTGATCGCCGCAACCGGCTTCTCGACACAGCCGTTCGCGCCGCTCGGCATTCCTGAATTTGTCGCGAATGCGCTGATCAGCGCGTGCTGCGCGATTCCGATGGCGTGGTTGTTGCGCGTGTCGCCGGAACGCGAAGCATCGTGGATCGGCGCGCTCGTGTTCGGCGGTATCGTGCTGACGGCCGCCCGCGTGTTCGCGATCGATCCGCTGCGCGGCATCTGGCCGTCGGGCAACATGATGCCGGTACTCGCGGCCGGCTTCGCGGCGAATGCGGTGTGGGGCTTCGGCGCGCTCGTGTTCATGCGCGCGTTCATGTCCGACGACGCGGGCGACGAGTAACGCCGGCGCGGGCGACACACCCTTCGGGGTCGGCCCGGCCGACATCCATGCAAAAAGGCCGCGTGCATGTGCACGCGGCCTTTTCGTTTCTGCGTCGCGCGTCGATCGGCCGCGCGGTCGGGCTGAGCGGCGTCAGTCCTGCAGCTTGCGCAGCGGATGCGTGTCGGGCGTCCACGGGCTGTCGAACATCGCGAGCACGTCGGCGCGGTCGACGTCGGCGGCCGACTTGAAACGCCACACCGGCTGGTGATCCTTGTCGACGATCAGCGCGCGCACGCCTTCGATCACGTCGCCGCGCGCAAACGTCGAGCGCGTGAGATCGAGATCGCGCCACAGGCAATCGGCCATCGTCGCGCCACGCGCGCGTTCGACGACTTCGAGCGACACGGCCATCGACAGCGGCGACAGTTGCTCGCGCATCGCGTGGGTCGCCTTCTCGACCCACCCGTCGACCGCCGCGCAATCCTGCTCGGCGTCGAGCGATGCGAGGATCGCGTTGATGTCCGGCTGCGCGAAATGCCGATCGATTCCGGCGCGCGCATCGGCGAGCGCCGACGTGTCGGGCGTCGGCACGACCTTGTGCGCGGCGGCCGCCTCGGCCACGCACGCGACGGCCTGCGCACCGCTGTCGATGCGCGCGCCGCGCAGCGTATCGAGCAGTGCCGGCAGCGCGGCATCGGGCAGATAGACGTCGGCAAGTTGTGCGTACAGCGCGCCGGCCGCGTCGAGCGTCGCGCCGGTCACCGCGAGATAGCGGCCGATCGCGCCGGGCGTGCGCGCGAGAAACCAGCTCATCCCGACGTCCGGGAACAGGCCGATGCGTGTTTCGGGCATCGCCATCTTCGTCGAGTCGGTCACGACGCGCAGGCCGCCGGTATGCCGCGCCGCCTGCGAAATCCCCATGCCGCCGCCCATCACGACACCGTGCATCAGCGCGATGTACGGCTTCGGATACGTGAAGATCGCATGGTTCAGCGTGTATTCCTCGATGAAGAACGTATCGACCGCATCGCGGTCGCCGCGCTGCCACGCGTCGTGGAAGAAGCGCACGTCGCCGCCCGCGCAGAACGCGCGCGGATGCGGGCTGTGCACGACGACGGCGACGACGTCGGGGTCGTCGCGCCACGCGTCGAGCGCCTGCTGCATCAGCCCGATCATGCCGACCGACAGCGCGTTCAGCGCCTTCGGCCGGTTCAGTTCGAGAAAGCCGATGCGGTTCGCGACATACGCGCGCACGTCGGGCTGGGCGGATTCGGCGGAAACGGCGGCGGAAGTGGAATCGGTCATGAAGGTCATCCGGCAAACGGCAGTCGCACGCTCAGTGCGCCTGCATCTTCGAGAACAGGTTCAGCACCACGACGCCGGCGATGATCAGCCCGAGGCCGATCACCGCCGGCACGTCCGGCACCTGGCGATAGAGCAGCATCGCGACGAGTGTGATCAGCACGATGCCGGCGCCCGACCAGACTGCATAGATGATGCCGACCGGCATCGTGCGCAACGTGAGCGACAAGCAGTAGAACGCAACGCCGTAACCCGCGACGACGAGCACCGACGGCCAGAAGCGCGTGAAGCCGTCCGCCGCGCGCAGCGCGGACGTGCCGATCACTTCCGCGACGATCGCGATCGCGAGCCATGCGTAACCGGGCAGTTGCATCGCTCAGCTCCTTGCGAGGGCCAGTACCGCGTAGTCGTGACCGAGCTCCGCGCACAGCGCCTCGACGACGAACTCGTGGTCCGCGCGCTGCGGCAGCCCGGACGCGGTGATCGAGCCGATTACGCCGGCGCCGGCGACGGTCAGCGGAAACGAACCGCCGTGCGACGCATACTCGGCGACCGGCAGCCCGTGCTTGTCCGCGAGCGTCGCGCCGGCCTGCTGCATGCGCAGGCCGATCGCGTACGAACTGCGACGGAAATGCGCGACGACGTTGCGCTTGCGGCGCACCCAGTCGGCGTTGTCCGGGGTCGCACCGGCGAGCGCCGCATAGAACAGCGGCTGGCCGAACGTGGCGATGTCGATCGCGATCGCATGGCCGCGCGACGTCGCGAGCGCATGCATCCGGTTGCCGAGCGCCCACGCGCGGGCCGGGTCGAAATGGGGAAACACGAGCGCCTGTTCCTGCGCGCCGATCGATTGCAGATCGTGAGCGATGTCCATGAATCCGTCGATGCGGTAATGAGAGTCGCAACGGCGCCGATGCGATCGCGCAGGGCCGCTGCCGGAATGACGACACAAACCGCTCGATTCTAGCGCACGTGCCCCCACGTACCGGCCCCACAAGCGCCCGCCACGGGATTGTCAGAAAACACTTGCGCACCTCCGGGCAACCCCATATAATTCATTTCTTCGACGGACGCGGGGTGGAGCAGTCTGGCAGCTCGTCGGGCTCATAACCCGAAGGTCGTAGGTTCAAATCCTACCCCCGCAACCAACCGTCCAGAATTTCGCAAAAAGCCCGGCCTCGCGCCGGGCTTTTTGTTTTCGTGCGTCCGGGCGTCGCTCACACACTCGCCATTTCGCACGACGTGCCGCTCCACGCGCAGGCGGTCGAGAATGCCGCGGCCCGGTGATACACTCGCATCACCTCGTCCCTTCCACTCGACATGAAATTCTGCTCCGTCTGCGGTCACGAAGTCCTCGCGCGCATTCCTCCGGGCGACAACCGCGAGCGCTTCGTCTGCGATCACTGCGGCACGATCCATTATCAGAATCCGCGCAACGTCGTCGGCACGGTGCCGGTCTGGGGCGACCAGATCCTGCTGTGCCGCCGCGCGATCGAACCGCGCTACGGATTCTGGACGCTGCCGGCGGGCTTCATGGAAATGGGCGAAACGACGGCGGAAGCCGCCGCGCGCGAAACGCTCGAGGAAGCCGGCGCGCGCGTCGAGGTGCAGAACCTGTTCACGCTGCTCAACGTGCCGCACGTGCACCAGGTCCACCTGTTCTACCTCGCACGGCTCACCGACCCGGCCTTCGAAGCCGGCGAGGAAAGCCTCGAAGTGAAACTGTTCGACGAAGCCGACATCCCGTGGGACGAGATCGCGTTCCCGACCGTCAGCCAGACGCTGCGCTTCTTCTTCGCCGATCGCGCCGCCGGCGACTACGGCGTGCACACCGGCGATATCTTCCGCTCGCTGCGCAACGGCTGAGCCCCGCTCCCATGGTTCCCTGGCTCGGCCCGGACGATCCGTTTCCGTCCATCGAACGCGCGCTCGGTCCCGCGACCGGCGCGCCCGGGCTGCTCGCCGCGAGCGCCGACCTGCTGCCGTCGCGGCTCATCGACGCCTACCTGCGCGGCATCTTCCCGTGGTACTCGGACGGCCAGCCGGTGCTGTGGTGGAGCCCCGACCCGCGCATGATCCTCGTGCCGGCCGAATTCAAGGTATCGCCGTCGCTGCGCAAGACGCTGAAGCGCGTGCTGCGCGAGCCGGGCTGGGAAGTGCGCGTCGATCACGACTTTCCCGGCGTGATGCGCGCCTGCGCGCAAGCGCCGCGCCGCGGGCAGCGCGGCACCTGGATCACCGCCGAGATCATCGACGCCTATACGTCGCTCTACCGCTCCGGCAACGCGCACAGCATCGAGACGTGGCACGACGGGCGCCGCGTCGGCGGCCTGTACGGTGTGTCGTTCGGCCGGATGTTCTTCGGCGAGTCGATGTATGCGGACGTGACCGATGCGTCGAAAATCGCGCTGGCCACGCTCGTCGCGCACCTTCGCGAGCAGGGGCTGGAGATGATAGACTGCCAGCAGAATACGTCGCATCTAGCGTCGCTCGGCGGCCGCGAGATCGCACGCAAGGCCTTTGTCGCTCACGTGCGCAGCGCGGTAGCCGAACCGCCGATTCCGTGGCAGTTCGACAAGCGCGTGCTCGCCGCGCTGACGAGCCCCGCCGAAACGGCGGCGCCCTCCGGGACCGAGCGCTAGCGCGGCACTCCTTCCCTGCATCGAGAGCTGCCCATGACTCACCCGACTGAGCTGCCGCTTTCACCGCTTTCGGCGCTGCAATTCTATGCAACGGCGCCCTATCCGTGCAGCTATCTGGACGGCCGCATCGCGCGCTCGCAAGTCGCGACGCCGAGCCACCTGATCAATTCCGACATCTACACCGAGCTCGTGAAGGCCGGCTTCCGCCGTTCGGGCGTCTTCACGTACCGCCCGTACTGCGACGGCTGCCGCGCATGCGTACCGGTGCGCGTGCCGGTCGGCGAGTTCGCGCCGACGCGCACGCAGCGCAGGATGTGGAAGCGGCACCGCGCACTCGTCGCGACGGTCTCGCCGCTGCACTACGACGAAGAGCACTACGCGCTCTACATGCGCTACCAGTCCGCGCGCCACGCGGGCGGCGGCATGGACCGCGACAGCCGCGACCAGTACGAACAGTTCCTGCTGCAAAGCCGGATCAACTCGCGCCTCGTCGAATTCCGCGACCTCGACGCACCGGGCGGCGAACCCGGCAAGCTGCGGATGGTCAGCATGATCGACATCCTCGGCGACGGGCTGTCGTCGGTCTATACGTTCTTCGAGCCCGACGACCGGCACACGAGCTACGGCACCTACAACATCCTGTGGCAGATCGAACAGGCGAAGAGCCTCGGGCTGCCCTACGTGTACCTCGGCTACTGGATCCGCGAGAGCCCGAAGATGGCCTACAAGGCGAACTTCCATCCGCTCGAAGGGCTGATCGACGGCCGCTGGAAGACGCTCGATCCGGAGCGCGTCGACCTGCCGCCCGTCGACGCGGCGCTGGCGCGCGCGCCGTTGCCGGGTGGGCATTCCGGCTCGGGCTGATGCACGCCGCGGCGGCTACGAAGCGAAGCGCGCCCGTGCCGCGCAACTCCCGGTAAAATAGCGGGTTGTCATTCATTCCGGCCGTCCGCCCAATTCCCGTGTTCAGTTCCCTCTACCCGCTGGCCCGCGCATCCCTGTTCAAAATGGATGCGGAAGACGCTCACCACCTTACGCTGCGCGCGCTCGGCGCGGCCGGCCGCACGGGCCTCGCCTGCGCGCTGTCGGCCCGCGTGCCCGACGCGCCGCGCACCGTGATGGGGCTCACGTTCCGCAATCCGGTCGGCCTCGCGGCCGGCCTCGACAAGGATGGCGCAGCCATCGACGGCCTCGCGGCGCTCGGCTTCGGCTTCATCGAAGTCGGCACCGTCACGCCGCGCCCGCAGCCCGGCAATCCGCGCCCGCGGATGTTCCGGCTGCCGCAGGCAGAGGCGCTGATCAACCGGATGGGCTTCAACAACCACGGCGTCGACCAGTTCGTGAAGAACGTCCAGGCCGCCCGCTATCGCGGCATCCTCGGCCTGAACATCGGCAAGAACGCCGACACGCCGATCGAGCGCGCCGCCGAGGATTACCTGTACTGCCTCGAGCGCGTGTACCCGTTCGCGAGCTACGTGACGATCAACATCTCGTCGCCGAACACGAAGAACCTGCGCCAGCTGCAGGGCGCGGGCGAGCTCGACGCGCTGCTCGCCGCGTTGAAGGACAAGCAGCAGCGCCTCGCCGATCTGCACGGCAAGCTCGTGCCGCTCGCGCTGAAGATCGCGCCCGATCTCGACGACGAACAGGTCAAGGAAATCGGCGACACGCTGCTGCGCCACAAGATCGAAGCGGTCATCGCGACCAATACGACGCTGTCGCGCGCGGCCGTCCAGGGCCTGCCGCATGCGGACGAAGCCGGCGGCCTGTCGGGCCGCCCGGTGTTCGACGCGTCGAACGAAGTGATCCGCAAGCTGCACGCGGAAGTCGGCAACGACGTGCCGATCATCGGCGTCGGCGGCATTTTCTCCGGCGAGGACGCCCGCGCGAAGCTGGCGGCCGGCGCGGCGCTCGTCCAGCTCTATACCGGCTTCATCTATCGCGGTCCGGCACTCGTGTCGGAATGCGTGAAGGCGATCGCCCGCGAACGCACCGCGTAATATAGCCATAAGCAAACTATATTTAGTCATCGATAGCATTTTTGCTATCATCGACGCATGACCAAAACCATTGACCCCGACAGGGCAAGGACACACACGATGAAATTTTCGCTGCTGAAGAAGCTGCTGGTGGCCGGCGTGATCGGCACTTCGTTCGCTGCGGCGACCGCGCACGCGGCCGACCTCCTCGACCAGGTCAAACAACGCGGCACGCTGCGGGTCGGCCTCGAAGGCACGTTCCCGCCGTTCAACTCGAAGAGCCCGCAAGGCGAACTCGTCGGCTTCGACGTCGACATCGCGAAGGCCGTCGCGGCGAAGCTCGGCGTGAAGGCCGAATTCGTGACGACCGAATGGAGCGGGATCATCGCCGGCCTGCAGGCCGGCAAGTTCGACGTGATCGCCAACCAGGTCGGCATCACCGACAAGCGCAAGGAAACGCTCGACTTCTCGCCGGCGTACACGTACTCGTCCGCGCAACTGATCCAGCGCAAGGACGACACGCGTCAGTTCAAGTCGCTGGAAGACCTGAAGGGCAAGAAGCTCGGCGTCGCGCTCGGCACGAACTACATGGACATGGCGAAATCCGTGCCGGGCATCGACGTGAAGACGTACCCGGGCGCGCCCGAGTACCTGCGCGATCTCGCGGCCGGCCGCCTCGACGCCGCGCTCAATGACCGCCTGATGCTCGCGTACCTGACGAAGAATTCCCAGCTGCCGCTGCGCCCGGGCGCGAACGTCGGCTCGGCGAACCCGTCGGGCATCCCGTTCAAGAAGGGCAACCCGAAGTTCCAGAAGGCGATCGACGACGCGATGGCGCAACTCGAGGCCGACGGCACGTTCACGAAGATCTCGGACAAGTGGTTCGGCATCGACGTGACGAAACCGATCAAGTAAGCACGCCTGCATTTCCCGCCTGACGGCGGGCCGGAAAGGGTGGCATCCGCAACGATGCCGCCCTTTGTTTTATTGGTCCGGTTTATGATTGCGCTTTCGCGCACGCATTCGATTCGTATTCCATGTCGACAACGTCCCTGCTCGTCCAATCGCTGCCGGTGCTCGTCCAGGGTGCCGTACTGACCGTCAAGTTCGCCGTGCTGTCGATGGTGTTCGGCCTGCTTGGCGCGGTCGTGCTCGCGATGATGGGCATCCGGCAAAGCGAGGCGCTCGACGGCTTCGAACGCATCTGGGTCAACGCGCTCGCGTGGCTGGCTCGCGCGTATGTGAGCCTGATGCGCGGCACGCCGCTGCTCGTGCAGATCTTCGTCATCTATTACGGGCTGCCGAGCCTCGGCATCTCGCTCGACCCGACGCCGGCCGGCGTCATCGCACTGTCCGCGAACGTCGCGGCCTACATGTCGGAAAGCATGCGCGGCGCGATCAACGGGATCGCGCGCGGCCAGTGGCTCGCCGCGTACAGCCTCGGGCTGTCGTGGGGGCAGACGCTGCGCTACGTGATCGGCCCGCAGGCGCTGCGCATCGCGGTGCCGAGCCTGTCGAACAGCCTGATCAGCCTGATCAAGGACACGTCGCTCGTGTCCGTGATCACCGTGACCGAACTGCTGCGCAGCGCGCAGGAAGTGATCGCGGCGACCTATCAGCCGCTGCCGCTCTATCTCGCCGCCGCGGCCGTGTACTGGGTCCTGTGCCAGATCCTCGAATGGGTGCAGCGCTGGTACGAAAAGCGCCTGTCGCTGCCGTCGCGGCACTGAGCCGCGCCGTTGCGCCGGGCCGCGGTCCCGGCGCCCGCCTTCCCGCCTGTTCCGTCTATTCGCCCGAATAACGCACACCGAGCACGGCGCGCGCCGCATCGGTCATCGCGATCATCTGCCGCGAATGGTCGTGCGTCATGATCGGGCTTTCGGTTTCGCCCGCGCGCAGCAGGTCGCAGAAATGCGCGGTTTCGTAGTTCAGCCCGCCGCCTTCGGCCCGCGCATCGAGTTCGACGGTACGCCCGTCCGCATAGCGGATCGTCGCGCGCTCGGGGTTCCACCACTTCTCGTGAATCGTCACGTGGCCGCCCGCCGCGGCGATCAGTGCATCGCCGCGCCCCATCACGTCGAGACCGCAAAAGAGCTGCGCGATCCCGCCGTTCGCATGCACGCTGTTCAGGCTCGCGAACAGGTCGACACCCGTCGCACCGACGCGGCCGAGCGTCTGCACGTCGCGCGCGGCGCCGAGCCAGTCGACGGCAAGAAACGCCTCGTAGATGCCGATGTCGAGCAACGCGCCGCCCGCACGATCGAGCCGATAGACGGAATGGTCCTCCGGCACCGACGACGATGCGCAGCCCGCCCGCACGAGCCGGATCTCGCCGATCGGATCGTCACGCAGGTGCGCACGCAATTGACGGTACAGCGGGAAGAATGGCGGCTTCATCGCCTCCATGAAGAGCAGCCCGGCATCGCGCGCGGCGTGCAGCACCGTGTCGAGTTGCGCGGCGTTCAGCGCCGCGGGTTTCTCGCACAGCACGGCCTTGCCGGCAGCCAGCGCGGCCAGCGTGTACTGCGCGTGACTGTCATGAAGCGTCGCGATGTAGACCGCGTCGATATCGCTCGCGAGGAGCGCGTCGAGGCTCGCGGCAGGCGTGCCGCCGTATGTCTCGCAGAAGGCGGCCGCTGCGTCGGCGCGGCGGGCCCAGGCGCCGGCGAGCGTGGCGGCCGGCACGTGGGCGAGGCTTTGCGCGAAGCGGCGCGCAATGCTGCCTGCACCGACGATGCCGAAGCGCACCGGGCGATGGTCGTTGTCGTTCATCCTGATCTTCCGTGTCGGTCGTATGACGGTAGCCGGCACGCTGCCGGCCGGCCGTCATGATAAACGGCCCGGCGGCACACGGATGAGCGACACGTGCCGCGTCAGGCACGCACCGGCACGTCGACCGAGAAATCGCGCGAAATCTCGTCCGCGCTGAAATCGATCAGCGCGAGCGACGCCGCCTCGGCTTCGCGCGGGTCGCGCCGCTCGATCGCATCGACGACCCGCGCATGCGCCTTCACCGCGATGTCGTGCGCGCCTTCCTTCTGCACGACACGCGGATTCACGAGACGCACTGCTCCGCGCACGATCGCCGCCATCTGCTGGAAGAACTGGTTGCCGCTCGCCTGGACGATCCGCGTATGCAGCAGCTCGTCCGCCGTGTCGTAGCCGGGGTCGCCCGGCTGCAGCACCTTGAACGCATCGAACGCTTCGCGAATGCCCGCAATGTCGGCCGCCGTCGCACGCACCGCCGCCTGCGCGGTCGCGCGTGGTTCGATCAGCATCCGGAATTCGATGACGTCGCGCATGAACTGCGGATCGGGCTTTGCCCGAAATCGCCAGCTCACGACGTCTTCGTCGATCATCCGCCAGTCGCGCATCGGCCGCACGCGCGTCCCGACTTTCGGACGCACGTCGAGCATGTCGCGCGCAAGCAACATCGACAACGCTTCCCGCATCACCGTGCGGCTCACATCGAACTCTTTCGACAGCACGTCCTGTGGCGGCAAGATGCCGCCGTACTTGTCTTCGACGATACCCGCGACAAGCCCATCCATCACTTTGGCGACCAGTGACCGGTCTTTGCCCTGCTCCATGACACCTCCCCGTGCGTCGATTTGCGAACACCTGCTCCGCAGTTCCGCCGGCCCTGGTTACTACTCTGTTCTTATGATCTATAAGTTGATGAGTTCGATGATATTTCGCTATCTGGTAAACACCTGACAGGGTTATCCCTCTTTTGAACGAGGTGATTTATACGGCTAAAAAAAAGGCCCGGGAAGCGCGCCGCGCCTGCCGGACCCCGGTTTCCACAAGATTTAACCATCCAATCCATGACGGCCGATACCGCGCCGTTACGGACTGCTTCTCATTCAGTTTTAGCCAGCCGGATAAACGATCGTTTCAACGCCGTTTTCCGTGCCAAGCAAGCACAGATTCGCGCCGCGTTCGGCGAACAGACCGACCGTCACGACGCCCGGCCATGCGTTCACCTGCGCTTCGAAACCGCGCGGATCGGCGATCTGCAGGCCCTTCACGTCGATGATCTCGTTGCCGTTGTCGGTGATGTAGGGCGCGCCGTCCTTCGTCACGCGCAGCACGGGCACGCCGCCGAGCGCGGTCACGCGCCGGCCGATCGCCGTGCGCGCCATCGGCACGACCTCGATCGGCAGCGGGAACGCGCCAAGCACCGGCACGCGCTTGCTGGCGTCCGCGATGCAGACGAACGTGTCGGCCACCGATGCGACGATCTTCTCGCGCGTCAGCGCGCCGCCGCCGCCCTTGATCATCGCGCCGCCCGCGTCGATCTCGTCGGCGCCGTCGACGTACACCTGCAGCGACTCGATCTCGTTCAGGTCGAACACCTTGATGCCGTGCGATTTCAGGCGTTCGGTCGTGGCAATCGAGCTCGACACGGCGCCGCGGTAGCGCGATTTGACGGCGGCGAGCGCGTCGATGAAGCAGTTGGCGGTCGAGCCGGTGCCGACACCGATCACGGCGCCTTCCGGCACGTTCTGGATCACGTAATCGGCGGCGGCCTGGCCGACGAGGCGTTTGAGTT
>NZ_JACFYV010000072.1:0-29953 GCF_016759955.1 Burkholderia sp. KCJ3K979 | reverse complement strand
AAACGAGGAAGCGGGTGCGAAGAACGTGGATGCTACCGGAACAATAATGCAGATGCCGCGTGCGTTGAAAGTGCCGGCTTTGATCGAATCGTCAATCCTCTGCGTGACCAGCATGGCCGAACATGTCCGATGGCGCGTCAGAGCAGTGCGAGGGACGCGAGCGATGCGAGAATGGCGGCACGCTGCTGGCGCGTTTATTCTTGGCTCGGTCGCATGGTGTCGGTCTCCGTGTCGGCCGACGCATGTTCGTTGTCCAGCGTGGCGAATTTCTCGCGGAGCGCCGACTCCTGCTGGGCGAACACCTCCGGCTTTTTCTTTTTGAGATTTCCGAGGTTGATGAGCTTCCATCTCAGGGCCGGCAATTCGCGCAGATGCGCGTATGGCATCAAGGACCAGTCTGGCTCGGCCCGGACCAGCGATATCAGGAATCGACGATGATTCTCCGTGAGCGATGCGGGTAGTTCCCGATGGAGCCGTTCTTGTGTTGTTTCGAGCACCGCCAGGTCGACGGGTTCGACCGTCATGCCGACGAAATCGGAGTCGTAGGCATCTGCCATCGAATGCTTCGGTCCGAACAACACCTCGTGAATCGGCCTGTTATGCCCGGACAGGTAGCCCACAAACGCATCCACGATATCCGGGCGCAACCCATGGTGCGAATACATATGCATCACATCGAAAAGGTCGCGTGGATGCTGGCGGTCCAGTGCGGCCACCAGCTTGCTGCCGTAGAGCTCCGCGTCGTGAAGCGTCGGGACTTCGATGCTGGTGCTGAAGGTGTCCTCGGCTTGCTTCGTGATGAGCCGCCGGACGGGGTCGAGTAACGTGCCTCGGAATATGTAGTTGACCTCGACCTTGACGGCGGTCGCGCCGGAAAGGACCACGAGCTTCACGTCGTCGCCCTTCGCTTTCCCGGATGAGGAGGCAGCCGAGAACTCCGTCGCATGTCCCTCGGCCTCGATTTGCCTCCGGGTTCGATCCAGCTCCTGGTTGATCGCATCGAGCGCTTCTTCGCGGTTCAGGCCTCGATCGGTGAACACGACATCGATGTCGACCGACAGACGTGGCATGTCATGGAGAAAGAGGTTTAGCGCGGTACCGCCCTTCATCGCGAAGCGCGGCGTGTCGAAGACGATCGGTGCAATCGCGAGCATCAGCCGGACGGTGTCTACGTAGATCTGGTTCATCACGGTTTGAGTGTGAGTCGCTTGCCGTCTTTCATTTTGTTCGACCATCGCGTGCCTTCGCCGAGACGGTTGACGTGCCTCTGGAGTTCTCGCGCCCACGGGAAGTCCGCACCCTGTCCAAGATCCCGCACCAGTCGTACCACCTTCACGCTCGTACAGTGATGTAGAAGCACGTCCAGCGTTTTGACGCGCAGGTTGCGCAATCCGATCACCAGGTTGGATGCTTCCTCTAACGACTGTCCCTTTCCGATGTCGCTTGCAAGCTCCAGTATGGCTCGCTCCGGTACGGAAACAAGCACGTCGGGCCCCCCGGCGGGAAGCTGCGTCAGCCCGAATGAATAGGGCAACGATTCGTCGAACAACGCAGTGGTCTGGTACGTGTAGCGCATGTGCTCCGCGACCCATGAGGGGATGCGATAAGGTCTCGGGCCCCAGAGAATGACTTTCTCTTTGAATGTGATGTTGTGGCGAACACCTTGCCAGGCGAGGGCTGTTTTGCCGCCGACATGGATGCCGGGGACGCGTCGGCCAAGATGCGCGATGATGCCGTCCCGCGAGGGCGTGTCGCCGGTCAGCAGGTAGGTACCTTTTGAAAGGCGTTGTAACCAGCCGGACTTGACCATATGTGACGCCAAAGCCGCGCTCACGCCCATGTTCCGAAGCGTTTCGGAATCGATGGGGTAACCGCGCAGGGTCTCCTGCATCAACCGCTGGACTGTTTTGTTGCTCATCGTGGCGTGACTAGGGCGTTGTCTGATTGCAGTATATATAGAGTATGTTTGATTATATGCAATTTTATAACGCCGCCGTGCCGGATTTGCCGGATCCCGTCACACCTCAAACCACTCCTCGGGAAGGGCATGATCCGGGGTGACGCGTTGACTGCATGCGAGAAATGCGTAATTCATTTGATAATTTGAAAATATTCAACGTTCGAAGTATGGGGGTCGAATAACAAGAGTTGATCGTCGACACCCCCGGCTGGACGCCGGGGTGTCCATCACACCGCGATCAGTTCGCGTACGCCATTCGTTTCCATGTCCCGCGCGTCACCACCCGCGACGATCTCACCGCGGCTCATCACCCAGTAGCGATCGGCGATCGATCGCGCGAAATCGTAATACTGTTCGACGAGCAGCACGGTCATGTTCGATTCGTCGACGAGCTGGCGCAGCGTGCGGCCGATGTCCTGGATGATCGACGGCTGGATGCCCTCGGTCGGCTCGTCGAGGATCAGCAACTGCGGCTCGCTCATCAGCGCGCGGCCGATTGCGAGCTGCTGCTGCTGGCCGCCCGACAGGTCGCCGCCGCGCCGCGCGCGCATGTCCTTCAGCACCGGGAACAGATCGTAGATACGGTCGGGTACCTTCGATGGCGCCTTGCGGCTCGCCGCGCCGACGAGCAGGTTTTCCTCGACGGTGAGCCGCGGAAAGATGTCGCGGCCCTGCGGCACGTACGCGAGCCCGGCCGCGACGCGCGCACACGGCGGCAGCGCACCGAGCGCGGCGCCGCGCCACGACACGCTGCCGCTTTTCGCGGCGACGACGCCCATCAGGCAGCGCAGCAGCGTGCTCTTGCCGACGCCGTTGCGGCCGAGCAGCACGGTGAGCTTGCCGTCGTCGGCGACGAGGTTCACGTTGCGCAGGATATGGCTGCCGCCGTAGTACTGGTTCAGCGCTTCGATTTTCAGCATCGCATCATCGTCCGAGGTAAGACTCGATCACCGCGTCGTCGCGCTTGACCTGGTCGAGCGTGCCGTGCGCGAGCACCGCGCCTTCGGCCATCACCGTCACGCGTCCCGTGTCGCCCGCGAGCGCCGCGACGAACTCCATGTCGTGCTCGACGACCATCATCGAGCAGGTGCCGCGCAGCGTGTTCAGCAGCTCGGCGAGTTCCATCGTCTCGTGGTCGGTCATCCCGGCCGCCGGCTCGTCGAGCAGCAGCAGCGCGGGGCGCTGCATCAGCAGCATGCCGATTTCGAGCCGCTGCTTCTGCCCGTGCGACAACTCGCCGGCCGCGCGATACGCGTGGCTTTCGAGGCCGATCAGCGCGAGCGTTTCCTCGATCTTTCCCTGCGCGGTGCGGTCGAGCCGCGCGCGCAGCGACGCGAGCCAGCCCTTGTCGGTCTGCATCGCGAGTTCGAGGTTTTCCCACACCGGATGCTGTTCGAACACGGTCGGCTTCTGGAACTTGCGGCCGATGCCGGCCCGCGCGATCTCGGGCTCGTTCATCCGCGCGAGGTCGATCGTCTGGCCCAGAAACACCTTGCCCGCATCGGGCCGCGTCTTGCCGGTGATGACGTCCATCATCGTCGTCTTGCCCGCGCCGTTCGGGCCGATCACGCAGCGCAGCTCGCCCGCGTCGATCGCGAGCGACAGCTTCTTCAGCGCGCGAAAGCCGTCGAAGCTCACCTCGATATCCTCCAGATAGAGGATCGTGCCGTGCGACGTATCGATGCCGTCCGGCACGACGCGCCCCATCGATGCGCTGCCGCTGACGGCCAGCAGCTCGTCCTCGGGCGGCGGCGTGAACTGGTAGAGAGCCGTTCCGTTCATGCGCGTTTCCCCTTCGCGAGCACGGTTTCGACGAGGCCCATGATCCCGCGCGGCAGCAGGAGCGGCACGAGCACGAAGATCAGGCCGAGGAAGAACAGCCAGTATTCGGCGAAGTACGCGGTGAAGAAACTCTTCGCGCCGTTCACCGCGAACGCGCCGACGATCGGCCCGATCAGCGTGCCGCGCCCGCCCACCGCGACCCAGATCGCCATTTCGATCGAGTTGCCGGGCGACATCTCGCCGGGATTGATGATGCCGACCTGCGGCACGTACAGCGCGCCGGCGATGCCGCACAGCACGGCCGACACGGTCCACACGAACAGCTTGTACGCGAGCGGGCTGTAGCCGAGGAACATCAGCCGCGTCTCGCCGTCGCGCACCGCGGTCACCACGCGCCCGAGCTTGCTCGTGACGATCGCGCGCGCGGCGATGAACGCGAGCACGAGGGTCGCGAACGTCAGCAGCAACAGCACCGTACGCGTGCCCGGCGACGTGATCGCGAAGCCGGCGATGCGCTTGAAATCGGTGAAGCCGTTGTTGCCGCCGAAGCCCGTCTCGTTGCGATAGAACAGCAGCATCGCGGCGAACGTCATGGCCTGCGTGATGATCGACAGGTACACGCCCTTCACGCGCGAGCGGAACGTGAAGAAGCCGAACACCCACGCGAGCACGGCCGGCACGAGCACGACCAGCGCGAGGGCCCACGCGAGATGCTGCGTGCCGCTCCAGTACCACGGCAACTGGTGCCAGTCGAGAAACACCATGAAGTCGGGCAGGTCGCTGCCGTACTTGCCGTCGCGGCCGATCTCGCGCATCAGGTACATGCCGATCGCATAGCCGCCGAGCGCGAAGAACAGGCCGTGGCCGAGGCTCAGGATGCCGCAGTAGCCCCACACGAGATCGAGCGCGAGCGCGGCGATCGCGTAGCACATCAGCTTGCCGGCGAGCGTCATCGTGTACGCGGACAGATGGAACGCGCTGGCTTCGGGCGCAACCAGCGCGGCGAGCGGCACGCCGATGCCGATCGCCACGCACAGCGCGACGAGCGCGAGCCACGCGCGGCGCGACAGCAGCGCGGGGCGGGGCGGCAGGCCGAGCGCGAAGCCGTCCGCCGCGCGCGCGGCGGCAGCGGGCTTCGACGCGTCGGCGACCGGGTTCGACATCGAATCGGTGTATGAAGTCACGTCAAGCCTCCGCGCTGCGGCCCTTCGGGGCGAACATCCCCTGCGGGCGTTTCTGGATGAACAGCACGATCATCACGAGCACCGCGATCTTCGCGAGTACGGCGCCCCAGAACGGTTCGATCGCCTTGCTCGCGAGGCCGAGCCCGAAGCCGCCGAGCACCGTGCCGGCGATCTGGCCGACGCCGCCGAGCACGACGGCCATGAACGAATCGATGATGTAGTTCTGGCCGAGATCGGGGCCCACGTTGCCGATCTGCGACAGCGCGCAGCCACCGAGGCCCGCGATGCCCGCGCCGAATGCGAACGCATATGCGTCGACGCGGGCGGTCTTCACGCCGACGCAGGCGGCCATCCGGCGGTTCTGCGTGACCGCACGCACGAACAGGCCGAGCCGCGTCTTCGTCAGCACGGCCCACGCGACGAACACCACCGCGAGCGCGAACGCGAGGATCGCGAGCCGGTTGTACGGCAGGATCAGGTTCTGCATCACCGTCACGCCGCCGCTCATCCACGACGGGTTCACGACCTGCACGTTCTGCGCGCCGAACAGCATGCGGGTGGCCTGGATCAGGATCAGGCTCACGCCGAAGGTCGCGAGCAGCGTTTCGAGCGGGCGGCCGTACAGGTGCCGCAGCACGAGCCGTTCGAGCACGATGCCGACGAGGGCGGCCACCGCGAACGACACCGGCACGGCGATGAGCGGATACCAGTCGAATGCGCCGGGCGCGTAGCGCTGGATCAGCGTCTGCACGACATAGGTTGCGTACGCACCGATCATCAGGAATTCGCCGTGCGCCATGTTGATCACGCCGATCAGCCCGTACGTGATCGCGAGGCCGAGCGCGGCGAGCAGCAGCACGCTGCCGAGCGACAGGCCCGCGAACAACGTGCCGACGATCTCGCCGCGGCGCTGCAGCGCGTGCAACGTATCGAGCCCGTGTTGTGCGGCGTCGCGCACGCGTGCGTCGGGTTCCGCGTAGCTGCCGTCGGCGTTCTTCGCGACGAGCGGGCGGAGTTGTTCGATCATGTCGAGGTCGCTGCGGGCAGCCACCACCTGCGCGGCTTCGAGACGCTTCGCCGGATCGGGATCGTGCAGTGCGGCGATCGCCCACAGCGCATCGAGGCGGCGTTTCAGCGCCGGATCGGTTTCCTTTGCGCGGGCGCGGTCGATCATCGGCTTGAGCGCCGGGTCGGGCGACTTCAGCAGCGCGTCGATCGCGTCGCGGCGCGCGGCCACGTCGGGCGACGCGAGCGCGAGGCCCGACAGCGCGCCGGCGATCTTCGTGCGCAGCAGGTTGTTCAGCATCACCGGCTGCGCGTCGCCGGCCGGCGTCGCGGCCTGCGTGAGCGCGTCGTGCGCGGTGTCGCCGGACTGGATCAGCAGGTGGCCGTCGCCGGTTGCGAGCGCATCGCCGCTCGACAGCGCATTGAGCACCGCAACGGCGCGCGGATCGGTGTCGGCGGCGAGCCGTTCGATCGCGGCCGTCTTCGCGTCGAAGTCGTCGCCGGCGAGCGCGGCGGTATCGGCTGCCGTCAGCGCGAACGCGGCGTGCGGCAGCAGGCCCGCGAGGGCGGCGCATGCCACGATCGCGCGGGCGGCTCGGCGAAAGCGTGTAGGCATCGGGGAATCCTGTCGGGCGTGGGAAAGGGGAGCGGTGCGGCGTGGCGCCGGCGCGGGCGATGGGTCACGGCAAGCGCGGCCGGCGCATCGGCAGCGGGCGAGCGTGCGGGTGGCACGTCGCACACGAAGCGCGACGTGCCGCACGGCGTCAGGCCAGCGCCGCGCGCTGCCGGCGCAGGAACGCCGGAATCGAGCTGACGACGTCCGGCTTGCCCTGGTTGCCCGCGATGAACGGGCTCCACGGCTGCGCACGCACGGCCGTCTTGGTCTTCCACACGACGTTGAACTGCCCGTCGCCGCGGATCTCGCCGATCATCACCGGCTTGTGCAGGTGATGGTTGCCGTCCATCGCGAGCGTGAAGCCCGACGGTGCGGCGACCGTCTGGCCGATCATCGCGACGCGCACCTTGTCGACGTCGGTGCTCTTCGCCTTCTCGACGGCCTGCTTCCACATGTGGATGCCGACGTAGGTCGCTTCCATCGGATCGTTGGTCACGCGCTTCGCGCCGCCCGGCAGGTTGTTCGCCTTCACCCACGCGGCGAACTGGTCCTTGAACTTCGTGTTGGTCGGGTTCTTCACCGACATGAAGTAATTCCACGCGGCGAGGTGGCCGACGAGCGGCTTCGTATCGATCCCGCGCAGCTCTTCCTCGCCGACCGAGAACGCGACGACCGGCACGTCGGTCGCCTTGATGCCCTGGTTGCCGAGCTCCTTGTAGAACGGCACGTTCGAGTCGCCGTTGATCGTCGAGACCACGGTCGTCTTGCCGCCCTGCGAGAAGGTCTTGATGTTCGCGACGATGGTCTGGTAATCGCTGTGGCCGAACGGCGTGTAGACCTCCTGAATGTCGGCGTCCTTCACGCCCTTCGATTTCAGGAACGCGCGCAGGATCTTGTTGGTCGTGCGCGGATACACGTAGTCGGTGCCGAGCAGGAAGAAGCGCTTCGCGCCGCCGCCTTCCGCGCTCATCAGGTACTCGACGGCCGGAATCGCCTGCTGGTTCGGCGCGGCGCCCGTGTAGAACACGTTGCGCGACATTTCCTCGCCTTCATACTGCACCGGGTAGTAGAGCAGCCCGTTCAGCTCCTCGAACACCGGCAGCACGGACTTGCGCGACACCGACGTCCAGCAGCCGAACACGCACGCGACCTTGTCCTGCGTGAGCAGCTGGCGCGCTTTCTCGGCGAACAGCGGCCAGTTCGACGCGGGATCGACCACCACCGGTTCGATCTTGCGGCCCAGCACGCCGCCGCTCTTGTTGATGTCGGCGATCGTCATCAGCGCGGTGTCCTTCAGCGACGTCTCCGAGATCGCCATCGTGCCCGACAGCGAATGCAGGACGCCGACCTTGATCGGGCCGGTGCCCGCGTCGGCCGCGTGCGCGAACGGGCTCTTGCCCGCCAGCGCGAGCGCGCCGGCCATCGAACCGAACTTCAACAGACTGCGACGTTTCATCGAGATCCCCTTGTCGTGTTGGATGTGCGTGCGCCCTGGCGGCGCCGGCCATCGTGTAACGCAAGGCATGTGCCAGTCGCGCGGATGCACGCCCGGCGTGCCTGCGCGGACCATCGTCGGGCATCGGGGCGGTGCGGATGACGCGTCGTGCAGCATGTGCGGTCCGTTGCGGTGCAGACGCACGGGCGCAAATGGTGCACGACGGCGCTTCGGCGTCGAAACGCAGGGAAAGCGGGGAGGAAAAGAAAAACGGGCACGCAGTGCGCGCCCGTTCGGCGGATCGGTGCGGCCGGCGGCAGTGCCGGGCGGCGCGGCGGCGCATGATGCGCCGCCGGAAGGAGCGATCAGTAACGCGGCACGGACGGATCGACATCGCGCGACCACGCGTCGATGCCGCCCTGCAGGTTGTACAGCTTCGTGAAGCCGCGCGATTCGAGGAACATCGCGACCTGCGCGCTGCGCATCCCGTGATGGCACACGCAGACGATTTCCGCTTCGTCGTCGAGCTCTTCGCTACGCGCGGGAATCTGCTGCATCGGAATCGCCACGCTGCCGGCGATCTGCGCGGTCGCGATTTCCCACGGCTCGCGCACGTCGAGCACGACCGGCGCGGGGCGCGCCGTGTCGCCAAGCCATTCCGCGAGCATCGCGGGCGTCAGGATCTGCATGGAGGCTCCGCCGCTCAGAACTTGAAGCGCGACGGCTCGATCGCGTTGACCAAGTGGTCGATGTACGTTTCGAACACGTCGGCGACACGGTACTGCTTGTCGTCGATGCGGGTGATGATCTGCGCCTTCATCACCGGACGGCCGCCGACGAACGCCGACAGGCGGCCGCCGATCTTCAACTGCTCGAGCATTTCCTGCGGCACGACCGGCAGGCCGCCCGCGACGCAGATCACGTCGTACGGCGCCTTCGCGGCCCAGCCGCGCGAACCGTCGCCGAGCACGACTTCGGCGTTGGTCACGCCGTCGTTGCGCAGGTTGTCTTCCGCGAACTTCGCGATCGTCGGATCGATCTCGACGGCTGTCACGTGCTGCGCGCGATGCGCGAACAGCGCAGCCAGGTAGCCCGAGCCTGCGCCGATCACGAGCACGTTTTCGTGCTTCTTGACCGTCAGTTCCTGCAGCACGCGCGCTTCGACGCGCGGGAACAGCATCTTGCTGGCGCCGCCGGGCAGCGGCAGTTCGAGATCGGCGAACGCGAGATCGCGGTATTCGGCCGGCACGTAGTTTTCACGCTTGACGATCGACAGCAGGCCCAGGACATCCAGATCCAGCACGTCCCACGGACGGATCTGCTGTTCGATCATGTTGAAACGCGCGTTTTCGATATTCATGGTGTGGTCACGCAGCCTGATGGGCCATCAGCGGGGATAGAGAAACTTCGTGATTGTACCAAACGGCACGGCCGGGAAGCCTTCAGGCGGCCTGCAACAGACCTTTACCCCTTGCTCTTCTTGATCTGCGCCTCGAACGCGAGGTCGAGCTTGCTCGCCTTGCGCGGCTTTTTGGGGCCGAATTCGTCGACGAACTTGACGAATTCGTCGAGCGGCAGCGGCTCGCAGCGCTTCTCGGCGGTGCCGCCCGAGCGGTCGACGAGATAGAACAGGCCGCCCGCCATCGCGACGGCCGCGAAGTGCGGGTTGCCGGAGCGGGTCTTCAGGCGTTCGACCGCGTGGGTCGCTTTGGTGGTGCGCATCTTGGGGGGCTGGCGAAGCGGATGTAAGCCTCACACTCTATCAAACCGGCCGACCGCGTGCGGCCCGCGACCGCCCCTTGCCGTGCGAACCGGCCTCAAACCGTGCGCGAGTAGCGCTGCCGCGGCGTCTGGCCGAGATACGCGTCGAACGCCATCGCGATGTTGCGCACGACCATCCGGCCGGCCGGATGGATCGTCAGCCGGTCGCCTGCGATCGTCAGCAGCCCGTCGCGCTCGAACGGGCGCAGCGCGTCGAGCTCGCGCGTGAAATGATCGGCGAAGCGGATGCCGTGCGCGGCCTCGACATGCGAGAACGGTAGCGCGAGGTTGCACATCAGTTGCGTGATCACGTCGCGGCGCAGCCGGTCGTCCGGCGTGAGCCGTACGCCGCGCGCGATCGGCAGCCGGCCCGCGTCGAGCGCGGCGCCGTACGCGGGCAGGTCCTTCGCGTTCTGCGCGTAGACGTCGCCGACCTTGCCGATCGACGACACGCCGAAGCCGAGCAGGTCGGTATCCGCGCGTGTGCTGTAGCCCTGGAAATTGCGCTGCAGCGTGCCGTTGCGCTGCGCGCGCACGAGCTCGTCGGACGGCCGCGCGAAGTGGTCCATCCCGATGTACACGTAGCCGGCCGACGTCAGCATGTCGATCGCGAGGCCGAGCAGCGCGATGCGCGTTTCCGTCGGCGGCAGCGCCGCATCGTCGATCTGCCGCTGCATCTTGAACAGGTGCGGCATGTGCGCGTAGCCGAACACCGACAGGCGATCGGGCGCGAGTTCGATGATCGTCTCGAGCGTGCGCGCGAACACCGCGACCGTCTGGTGCGGCAGCCCATAGATCAGATCGACGCTGACCGAATGGAAGCCGGTCGCGCGCGCGGCGCCGAGCAGGTCGGCGGTCATCGAGAGCGGCTGGATGCGGTTGATCGCCTGCTGCACGGCCGGGTCGAAATCCTGTACGCCGAGGCTCAGCCGGTTGAAGCCGATCGTGCGCAGATGGACGAGCGTCGCCGGCGTGACCGTGCGCGGATCGATCTCGATCGAGAACTCGGCGTCGGCGTCCGGCGCGAGCGCGAAATGCTCGCGCGTGGCCGCCATCAGCTCGGCCGTTTCGTCGTCGGACAGGAAGGTCGGCGTGCCGCCGCCCCAGTGCAGTTGCGTGACGGGGCGGGACGGATCGAACAGCGCGGCCTGCAGCGCCATCTCGCGCTTGAGCTGGTCGAGATACGGGCGCGCGCGGCGGCGGTTGTTGGTCGCGATCTTGTTGCAGCCGCAGTAGAAGCACGCGGTGTTGCAGAACGGGATGTGGAAGTACAGCGACAGGTCGCTCGACGACGCGCCGGGGTCGCCCGCCGCGCGGACGTAGTCGGCCGGATCGAAATCGTCGCGGAATTGCAGCGCGGTAGGGTACGACGTATAGCGCGGCCCGTTCGCGCCGTATTTCGTGAGCAAATCGGGACGGAACATCGTGTCGGCAGAACCAGAATGCATGACGGTCTCGCGCTTTTTTAGATGCTTTCGAGTATATGAACGCGCGATCGGGCCGCATTGTGTAATAACGTCGCAGCCGGCGATGGCACAATGCGGGGTGGGGCTGCCGGACGCCGCGTCCGGTTGCCGCACCGTTTTTCGTTGTTCGTCGAGAGAGCCGAGTGTCCGTCGAAATGCCTGTCCGCCCGGCGCCCGCCGAAGCCCTGCCGCCGCATGCGTGCCGCGAGGGCTGCGGCGCGTGCTGCATCGCCCCGTCGATTTCCAGCCCGATTCCGGGCATGCCCGACGGCAAGCCGGCCGGCGTACGCTGCGTGCAGCTCGGCGACGACCTGCGCTGCATGATCTTCGGCCGGCCCGAGCGCCCCGCGTGCTGCTCCGGGCTGCAGCCGTCCGCCGACATGTGCGGCGCGTCGCGCGACGACGCGCTCGCGTGGCTCACGCGCCTCGAGGCCGCGACGCGGCCGGCGCATCCAGGAGAGAAATCAGCATGACCGTCCCTCGCGCGCCCGGCCGGCGCCGTTTTCTCGCTGCCGCTATCGGCGCCGTCGGCGTGTGCGTATCGCTTGCCGCGTGCGCGTCGACGTTCCCGTTCATCCCCGATCACTACACGTTTTCGCGCGGCGACGTGCAGAAGGCCGTCGCGCGCAAGTTTCCTTACCAGAAGACGGTCGCGCAGGTCGTCGACGTGTCGCTCGCGAACCCGGCCGTCAACCTGCTGCCCGACCAGAACCGCGTGGCCGTGCAGCTCGACGCGAATTTCGCGAGCCCGTTCCTGCGCGGGCCCGTCAGCGGCAAGTTCACCGTGTCGGGCCAGCTCGCGTACGACGCGCCGAGCCGCTCGGTCGTGCTGAAGGCGCCGGCCGTCGACAGCCTCGTGCTCGACGGCGACGCGCAGATGTACGCGCAGCAGGTCGGCGCCGCCGCCGGGCTGCTCGCGACGCAGTTGCTGACCAACTACCCGATCTACACGTTCAAGCCGGAACAACTGCAATTTGCCGGGGTGAACTACGAACCCGGTACAATTACGATCCTTACAAACGGCATACGCGTGGCGATCGTCGAAAAGTGACGACGGGGCGCGCACGGCCGGGCGGGCCGCGCGCGCAAGAGTGGCCTTTTCTTTCGACCATTTCGGAGTTGGGCCACGGATGGACTGGATCCTGATCTGCAAGGCATTGATCCTCGGCGTCGTCGAGGGGCTGACGGAATTCCTGCCGGTGTCGAGCACCGGTCACCTGATCGTCGCGGGCAGCTTCCTGAATTTCAACGATTCGCACGCGAAGACGTTCGACGTCGTGATCCAGTTCGGCGCGATCCTCGCGGTCTGCTGGGAATACCGGCAGCGGATCGTGTCCGTCGTGTCCGGGTTGCCGAGCCGGCCCGAGGCGCAACGCTTCACGCTGAACGTCGTGATCGCGACGATTCCCGCGATCGCGCTCGGTCTCCTGTTCGAGAAGAAGATCAAGGCCGTGCTGTTCTCGCCGGTCCCCGTTGCATTCGCGCTCGTCGTGGGCGGCGCGATCATCCTGTGGGCCGAGGCGCGACAGCGCGAACGCAGCGAGCCGCCGCGCGTGATGTCGGTCGATGCGCTGACGCCGCTCGACGCGCTCAAGGTCGGGATCGCGCAGTGCTTCGCGCTGGTGCCCGGCATGTCGCGCTCGGGCTCGACGATCATCGGCGGGATGCTGTTCGGTCTCGACCGGCGCGTCGCCACCGAATTCTCGTTCTTCCTCGCGATTCCGATCATCTTCGGCGCGACGCTCTACGAAACCGTGAAGGACTGGCAGGCGTTCACCGTCGATTCGCTCGGCTTGTTCGCGCTCGGGCTCGTCGCGGCGTTCGTCAGCGCGTTCGTGTGCGTGCGCTGGCTGCTGCGCTACGTCGCGACGCACGATTTCACGGTGTTCGCGTGGTACCGGATCGCGTTCGGGTTGTTCGTGCTGCTGGTGGGTTACAGCGGGTGGCTGAACTGGGCGTGAGGTTGGCGAGCGGTCGATGCGCCGCTCCATGAAAAAAGCCCGACCGGCGTGAGATGCCAGTCGGGCTTTCTTTATTCTGCGCGGGGCGGGGGCGCGCTTAGTCTGCTCGCTTGCGGAACACCAGGTCCCACACGCCGTGGCCGAGTCGCAACCCGCGCCGTTCGAATTTCGTCACCGGGCGGTAGTCCGGGCGCGGTGCGTAATCGGCAGCGGTGTTTTCGAGCGTCGGTTCCGCGCTGAGCACTTCCAGCATCTGTTCCGCGTAGTTCTGCCAGTCGGTCGCGCAGTGCAGGTACGCGCCGGGCTTCAGGCGCGACGCGAGATGCGCGACGAGCGGCGACTGGATCAGCCGGCGCTTGTGGTGACGCGCCTTGTGCCACGGATCGGGGAAGAAGATATGCACGCCGTCGAGGCTTGCCGGCGCGATCATGTGCTCGAGCACCTCGACCGCGTCGTGCTGGATGATGCGGATGTTCGACAGATCCTGCTCGCCGATCAGCTTCAGCAGCGCGCCGACGCCCGGCTCGTGCACCTCGACGCCGAGGAAGTCGTCGCCCGGGCGGTGCGCGGCGATTTCCGCGGTCGACGCGCCCATCCCGAAACCGATCTCGAGGATGCGCGGTGCGCTGCGGCCGAAGATCGCGTCCCAGTCGGGCATCTCCGGCGCATACGGGACGACGAAGCGCGGGCCGAACTCGTCGAGCGCGCGGCGCTGGCCGGTCGACACGCGGCCGGCGCGCGTCACGAAGCTGCGGATGCGGCGGTGGTGCAGCGGGTTGACTTCGTCGGCGCCTTCGGTGGCTTGGTCGGGAATGGCGTCGTCGTGCGGCGGCAGGCCGGCTTCGTTCGGATCGTCGTGCATCATCGGTACAGAGAAAGGCTCGGTTCGGGCGAGGACCCGTTGCGCAGCAGTGCTGCCGGGCGATTCGGCGCATGGTACAAAAAAGCCGCCTTCGACGAGGCGGCTCATGCGCAGGCTGCCGTGCAGCCGGAAAGTGGAGCGGGCGATGGGAATCGAACCCACGTCATCAGCTTGGGAAGCTGAGGTAATGGCCATTATACGACGCCCGCAGAACGCGTAATTCTACAGGGTTTGACGTGGGGATGGCAAGCGGGCGGTTTGGGGCGGTGGCAGCGAAACTGGCATGGCTGCTTGATGGAGCGGTGGCATCGCCGAGAATGGTTGCCAATCGTCAAGGATCGGCCCAAAACGGTCCGTCAACGCAATTTGCTCGACTGATGGAATCCGCAAATAGCCGGGGCGATTCGGCCCCGGCCAGGGAGCAACGAGCCGGTAGCGCGCTTGCCGGCGAGCCGTCGTGTGAACTCTCTTGGCCAACCGGTCACGAAGTACTAAAAATTGCGCGTCATGATTGGTTAGACTATAACTAAACGGCATTCGACCAAGCACAGACAATCGAATCCGGCAAAGACACCCGAAGCGATGTCACTAGCAGACAGACTTCAGGAAAAACCACAAGAGAGACCATTATGAAGTTTGAGCTTCCGGCAAACCACGGGTTGTCGGTGGAATCTGTCGAATCGCTTGTCTTTCGTGACGGCACTGAATATTCCCTTACAGACGTTCAATTTGCTGCGCTCGATGCCGGGGTCGGCCGCGGTGAAAGCGTATTGATCGTTTCTCCAACGTCTACCGGGAAGACGCAGGTTGCGCTTTGGGCCATCGCGCATGGATTGGAGAACAACTGCCGAACGGTGTACCTACTGACGCATCGTGCTTTAGCAAGGCAGAAGTTCGAAGATTTTCGAGAACAGTTGATCGAGAGTCATCTGGACGGCGATCTTACGTCGTTGGTAATTGCAACGGGCGACTACGTTGAAACAGCCGACGGCAGCGCACCCAAGGATCCTCTCGACGCGCCTCTGCTCGTCGCAACGTACGAGAAATATCTCGCGTTATTATCAGCGAATGGTGTGCCGTCTGATATGAGCTCCACGGTTGTTGTTTGCGACGAAATCCAACTCATCGGTGACGAGCATCGTGGGCAGAACGTCGAGGTGTTGCTCACGTTGCTTAAGAACGCCGGGTGGCGGCAGTTCGTCGGGCTTTCCGCTGTGCTTCAGGCGAATGATGCGCGAGATCTCGCTCATTGGCTCGGAGTGAAGTTGGTTTCAGCGGACCATCGTGAAAAGCACTTGAGATATGAATGCTGGACCAATCAGGGGATATTTTCGGTTGAGACTAACTCCCCCGAAACGATCGTGCAGTCGACAGCGACGGGATCGAGCAGCCTCAATCCTCTGGATGTCTTAGCGGTGCTTCTACGGCAAGAGCCGGCAGTCCGCCCGATCATCGTTTTCTGTACGAGCCGCAAGCAAACCTATGATTTCGCTGCAGCGTATTTCAAGTCGATAACCAAACCGATTGCAGGCCAATTGTCGCTTGCTTTTGATCAGCTTCCTGTTACTACAGCGAATTCATTGTTGGCGCAGTACTTGCCGCATCGGTTTGCTGTTCACAGCTCAGATCTGACCGAGGAAGAGCGCACCATTATCGAGCAACACCTGCTGAGCGGACAGCTTGACGTCGTCTTCGCCACGACAACATTGGCGGCCGGCGTTAATTTTCCGTTGGGTGCGGCGATCATTTTCTGGGAGCGATGGAATAACGAGCTGCGGGGGCGCGAGCCTATCTCTGCTGCCGAGTTTCATAACATGGCTGGGCGTGTTGGCAGAATGGGGTTCGACCATGACCACGGTCGAGTGATTTTCTTGGCTTCGAGTGATCAACAGATTCGTGCTTCTAGGCAATATCTGGACCTTGGCAGTTTGCCCCCTCTTCAGTCTCGGATAGGCCCTGGTGGATTTGATCAGCTTGCACTTCAGCTGGTTGCGTCGGGATTGTGCAAGTCGAGGGTGGAGGTCGATGTGCTCGTCAAATCCACGTGGAGCGGGCTCAGAGAGGAAGACAGGAACACCGCTGCGTTTTCTACGTGGTCGTCGCGCCTAGGAGAATCGATCGACTATCTAAAGCAGGAAGTGTTGCTGATCGAAGCGACCTCTGGACGACTTGTCGCGACGCCGTTTGGAAAAGCCGTCGCTCACTCGGGATTGTTACCGGAGACCGGGGTAGCGCTCATGCGTCATCTGGCGCATCAGGCGGATACTCTTCCAGAGTACCTGCCTGGCACTCAACGAACGCCTGACACTGACAAGCTCGCCTTTCTCGTCACCTCGGCGTGTTTTAGTTCCCCGGAATTCAAGGGCGGGACACGCGAGACACGCACGAGACACTTGCCATATCAGCTTGAAGAACCGTACTTGATAGATGCGGACGCGTTCAGCAAAGAACTTATGGAGCCCGTATGGCAAGCCGATCCAGCGCCGGTCAACGCCGCCAAGATTACAGTGGACTGGATTAACGGCGCTGAACTCCGGGACATAGAAAATTCGCTAGACGCGCTTCGTGCAGGTAGTCTGCGCGACATGTTTCGGAACGTATGCTGGGTGTTGAGCGGTGTCGCCTCCATCGTCGAGGCTGTCACAGACGCCCGAACGCCAAATGCATTGCGGCCACCGTATCTCACGATTCCCAATAACCAACTCGCGAACCTTAGGAAGCTACCGCGATATTTTCGCCGATTGTCACTCAGAGTGGCAGAAGGGTTGCCGGACGACGTGTTGTGGATGACCTGGTTGAACAACCGCGACGCCGCGTTCAGATTAACGCGGGGAGAGATACTGGCGCTCAGGCGTCACGGCTTCACCTCTTTAGATCAAATAATGCAGGGAACGCCCGAGGCCGACCAAGTTAGGCTAGCGGTATTTGAGGCCATAAAGCCAACTCCGCACACGAAGGCGAACTGGTTGCGCGATGCTTCGCGACAATGGAAGCAAGAGCAGCGTCGGCGAACAGCAGAGCGACACACTACGCGTGCAAAGCATTGCCCCCATGCACAACATGTCGAAACTTACTATACCTCCCGAGGTACTGACTTTGAAGCGGCGTTCGAAAAGGCTATGCAGTTGCTTAATATCAAATTTCAACGCCTTGACGATAGGGCCGTGACGGGCGCTCCTGACTATCTTCTTGAGCTCTCGGATTCTCCGCCTCTCATTCTCGAATTGAAGTCGAAAGTTAATGATAAGCTGGTTGACTACAACTCGGCAGTCGAAGTCTTAGCCGCGTCAGAGGTTCACGGATACAAAGAGATATTTTGCGTAACGCTCTGCCATCCTGGTGTGGACCCTAGTGTGCCAAGTGTGATCAACGCGTGCGGCAGATTGAGTGTGGTCGAAAGTCATGACCTAGGCGAGGCGCTTCTTCGGGTGTGCGAGGGCAACCTTACGCAGGCTCAGCTATGGCAGTGGCTTGCTACACCTGGCCAAGCGAAAGCCGATGATCTTCCGTTCAGAACTTATCCGTAGAACCATATCGCGGGGGGCACGTGTGCTCGCTGGAATAGCGGTAGCTCGCTGTCGAGCTGGTGCGGAATTCGATCAGCCGGTCTTCCGGTACTACATAAGATAGGGCGACCTAAATCCGAACATGCCGACAATCTACTGCGATGAAGCTGGAAATTCGGGCGCGAACCTGCTCGACAGGGATCAACCGTTCTTCGTTCTCGCGTCTAACGATTTTTCGAGAGATGAGGCGGTGGCGCTACTAGAGCATGTTAAGTCGCCGCAGGGGGCAGAGCCAAAGTTCACGGCGCTCAAGAAATCAGGTGCCGGGGTTGCAAAGCTCATCCGCTTTCTTTCTGATCCCCGACTCAACGAAAATCGTGTCGTTGCAGACGTGTTCGACAAGCGATTCATGATCGTTACGAAAATGGTCGACCTAATTGCAGAAACACTCGTTCATCGGATAGGGGGAGACCTCTACGAGCGCGGCGCAAACATCGCCATGTCGAACATGCTGCATTATTGCATGCCTGTTTTCTGTCGCGAAGAGAATACTGATCGATTCCTGCAGTCCTTCGTCGAACTTGTCCGTCAAAGAGAAGAAGCGCAGATATCCGCGTTTTATGATGCTGGAAAAGCGATGGTGGAGGCTTCGACGAACGAAAAGTTTAAAGAGGATCTCATGTATTTTACCGAGCCTCGACTGTTCTCGCTGTGGTTCAGCGAGGAAATTACCCCGCAGGCTCTCGACCCGGCGATTCCTGCGTTATTTGGCCACATTGCCACCTGGGGGGCAAGGAAAGACGAAAGATTCGAGGTTGTTCACGACTCGTCTAAACCAATTCTCGCTTCCCAAGCAACGTTTACCAACATGATGGCCCTCTCCCATGAGGAGTCGGTGCTCGTGGGTTACGATCGACGCAAGTTTCGCTTTCCGTTGCGAGCAACGTCGCTGTCGCAAGCCGATTCAAGGGAGCACCCGCAACTTCAGGTTGCCGATCTGTGCGCGGGACTTATCAATCACTTCAACAAATGCAATTTGGTTGGTGAACTTGATGACTTGGCCATCGCTACCCGTGAATTGCGAAGACTGGACTGGGTATTCGACGCGGTGATTCCAACGACTGACGTCACGCCTGAAGCGCTTGGCACCGAGGAGGTGGGAGGCATCAATCCGGTGGATGGCGTTATCGACTATTTGTCGCAACGAACTACGCGAACCGAGTAAGGCGGACGGCGCTATGTGAGCCTTCGCAACTTCCACGGCGAGCGTTGAATGCGTCACGGTCAGCGATGCACGCGTCGTATTAGTGTGATCGCGGCGACTGATGCGCGGGGCCGGGATGTGAATTGACTTCGTCTGTCAAATTCGGTTGATGCAGTTTGCTAATCCGAGACGGGCATATCTTGTTGCCTTGGCCGGACGTTTGCCCGGATAGTCGTCACATGGACGACATTCAATATCCCAACGATTTGACCAGCGAACAGGTGCAGGCGCTGGTCGAATCCATCCAGGACTGCTTCGGCAATGATTTCTCGCGAGCCGAGTTCACGAACCATCTGCTGGCACTGCTAGAAGACGTGCCGGGATTCGAGTCTGGTGATGTCCCTCCGGCGTTGATCGAGTCAGCGTGGGCCGAATACAGCCGCCATCGCTTCGAGTCCTGATTGTTACTTGCGCCGCTTGGCCTTGGCCGGATGCTTTGCCTTGAGCATGTCGGTGAACTGCTGAACGAAATTCACGACGAGTTCCCGCTCGTCGCCATCCAATCCATCGAGAGCATCCGCAATCACAGCCAGTTGGTCGTTCGGCCGTTTCGATCCGCGTTGCAATAGCTGGTCAACCGAGCAGTCGAGCGCGTCACTAAGCTGCTGGAGGCGATGCAAGGTCGGCATCCGCGTACCGCGTTCCCACCGGCTGATCGCTTCCTGTTCGAGATCGATCATCTCCGCGAGCTTCGCCTGAGTCAGACCGCGTGCGCGTCGTTGTTCTGCAATGGCGGTCCCGACACGAGCAGCAAGCAATGCGTCTTGAGCGTCTTCGGTCGAGGAGGCAGGGCTGGTAGTCATAGGACGATATGGTCGTCTTCATTCCGATTGCGATGAACAACCACTGTGGAATGTTATATTCCAATATGGTTGAATTTGTCGAGGGGTTGACGTATCGTGCGGAGATGCCTGAGCGGTCGGGGATAACAACGAACGCTCTCGGGGGCCAATCCAGAAAAATCAACGACCTATGACCACGAACGATCCTCTTTCCCGGTTTCACGCCTTCATGACCGCCTATGAGGGATGTCGAGCGTCGGCGCTCGCGAGCGCGTTGCAGGTGACGCCGATGGCGGCCAGAGCACTCGGACTGATCAATGCATTTCCGGGCATGACCCTGCACGAACTGAGTTGTGTTCTCGGCGGCAGCCAAGGGCAAGTAATCGGCGCGGCATTCGACCTAAAGCACTTCGGCTACATCGACATCACCGAGGAGCAGAATGACAATCGGCGGTGTGTACTTCGACCGATCCGGGATCGGATGTTCGGCTTTGATGGGTACCAGCGGCTCGTGAATAATCTTGCGAGCGACGCAGGAATCGCCGAACGCTTGGAGGCGTTGCTACCGCTGTATCAGGACGTTTTGATGAAAGCTTTGGAAGAGTTGCAGGGTGATGCGCAGAGCGTCCAATATCAGGCGCAACGGCGGATACTGGCGCGGGTCGCGTAATCGCGTGCTGAGATTTCGAACATGGAATTCGAGAGATTGTTCGAAGGGAAGCCGTGGTCTGCGACGACGGAGCGAGTCGGGATCATGTCGGTCGACTCGCTCGGCCGGCAATGGGTGCTTGTTGCCGAAGAATGCGGCTATCTCATCGCGAAGTCGAGGGACGGCAAGGCAGGGTTGCTCGGTCGCATGTGCGAGCGCGAAGACGGAAAGTCTTGCATTGAAGTCCTCGTGCGCGCCGAGATCGAAAACAGTGAGCTTCGTCACTATGAGTTCTGGTATGTCGATGCGGCTGACGAGCTACGTTACGCGCGGCGCCTCCGCGAGTTGATTTCCGGAAACATTCGCGACCTCCAGCGGGACGGCGACCACCGACGAAGGAAGACTTTCAACGATGGAGCGGGACCGGGTTTGCGTTCTTCGGGACGTACCTGCATCCGAATCCGCGTCTGTACAAATACGTCTGGCAGATCTGGACGCCGGATTCGCCGCTCGAAGGCGCGTTGTTTTTCCAGTTCGGCCTGAAGTACAGCACGGCGCAGTTTCATGAGATTGAGGCGCAGATGATCGCGGCAGGCACGTCGGGCTTCATCTACAATCGCAAGCTCCCGCGTCGTGGACTCGACCAGCCTTTCGATCGGACGCATCCCCGTTGGGCGAATCGAGAATACGCGCCAGCGTGGGAAGATGATCCTGATCCGGAGTGGAACGGGCACAAGTGATCGGGATCATGTCTGGACGCTCGCTCACATGAATCCCGGTTTTGTACGCCTTTTATAAGACATGGAGCGTGACCTATTCTCAGTCGCGCTAAGGGCCGGGTAAGCCGCATAATTTCGCGGGTGAGGTGGGGTCGTTAGCAGATGAAATACTGGGCGGTGTGCATCATCGGTTATTGACTGTTCATCCAAAGTTCAGTGGCATTAGGCGCGGCGGTCGAATCGCATAACTACAGATGCAGTGATTCGATCATCTGCTTATAGTCTTGACGAAAAACTAACGGAGTTCAGCGACCTACCCCCGGTCACGGTATGGGCCAGAGGGCACAATTTGCGCAGATATGTCAGTATGTCGAGATGCGTGCGTCGAGGGGTACTCTGCTATGGCTGATCGAGAGGCGACATCAAAATGCTGGGCGCATACCCTAGGCGGTTGCGATCGAATGTCTGGTGAGCATGTGTTCAGCAGTGCGATTTTTAAGGCTGGGTGTTCGTGTCCTGTCATCGTTGAGGGGGTGCAGCGCATAAGGCAGGGTGCGCCAACGCGCGGCGCGGAGAAGTCGAATATCTTGTGCGTGCATCACAACTCCGCATTGAGTCCGTTGGATGAAACTATCGGAAAGATCGCGCGATTCCAGGCGGAAGCCAACGACAAGAACTATCAAGGCTCGCTCATTATCAAGGGCGAGCTCCTTGAAAGATGGCTTCTGAAGACCGTCATCAACAACGCGGCGGCGGGCTGGGCTGCGCCAGTGAAATGGCAGCCGTCACCTAGCATTACTCGGGCAATTTTCGGACTCGAGCCGGTTCCCGATGGGTTTGGACTCTATAGTGTTGATGGAATAGATCCTGCCCACCGCCCGTCTGGCGGCGTGTCGTTCACGCCGATCTACACGCAAACGCCTCATGGGAATATCCTGGCTGGCGCTTACGTCGCAGTTCATGGAATGCCTCTTCTGGCTTCATTCCGTGCGGATTTAGTGCAGATGCTGGAAGCCGGGCACATTCCGAGCTTTACCACGAGATTTTCCCCGAATGGTCTGAAGCATCTCTATCACCCAGGAGCAATCGTCATTGATCGAAAGGAAGGCGCTCCGGTGTTTATGGGGCTGAGCTGGGGCGGCCTGCTGCGCTATGCGGATGGCACAACAGCGCCGCACCGTGATTAATGATGGATAGTGCCAATGAGGCGCCCAGGATACTCTTGGACGATTCGTCCGCGCTGTATTTTCCCGATCATGCGCATTGCAGCAGCGAATCGATGACCTTGACGGCCTTCCGGCTCGCGTCATTCGGGCTCAGGTGAGCATACCGCTGCGTCATTTTCGGATCACTGTGGCCAAGCAGAACCGACACCTCATAGAGACTGACGCCCGCCTTGACGAGCTTGCTCGCGAACGTGTGCCGTAGCGTATGCAGGGTGACACGTCCCCCGCGCTCCTTGACGAGCACGGGATCATTCAGCCCGGCACGCTCGATCGCCTTCTTGATCGACTTCGTGCTGTAGCCTCGCTCGTTGCCGGTGCGGTCTTCGAAGACATATCGCTGTCCGGTCCTGCGTTCTTCCCACCGCCGACGGAGGATCGCTTCGAGTCGGGAGGTCATGTGCAGCACATCTTCATTTCGCACCTTGCTCCGATAGAGGCTGATCGTGCAGGCGTCGATGTTGATTGCCGACCACGGAATGTTCGCGACCTCCGAGTAACGGCACCCCGTATCGAGCAGGAAAACCGTGATATCGTAGTTATCCTGCATATTTCGCGTCATCTCAGGTGTTTGCGGTTTAGACGCGTTTATAGGTCTCTTTCTTTTCCACGATAACCCCTGTTCGTGTTATTGATGAGTTTCGCTGCGCTGCGATGGCTGCGAGAAGCGATGCCCGATCCCATGAGTGAGGCATCCTCCAATCTAGCCCCATTTATAGTATGGCACGAGAGGTCGTCGTTGAGGTACTTTTGCCTGGCCAGGATGGATGCAGCGTCTGTAATCAGCTCGTGTCTCTGAACGCTTAAGGCGAACTAGGGCAGTTGCTCATCCCCGATTTCAAAGGGTATCGTGACTTCCTTGCGATGTGCCGCTCTCCGAGTCTATATGAGATCCGGTGCATCCCGGGCGGCGAGAGTTGCGCCGAGCCCTTTGAGGATTTGCAACGTTAGAGCCTCTTTAATTTCTGGGAAGCAATTTTCTGGTTTCCCGAAGTCCGCATCTCTGTACAGGAAGATTGCCCCTTCCCAGGATCCCATCACCATCTTCGAGCCCAGCAAGCGACCTGCCTCGTTTCGTGAGTTCGGCATAGCCAGCCGGTGCGTATAAAACGAGTCGACGCGGAACGGCTCGCTGTTCCCTGCGGTGAATTCGGGAAGCAAGAACGGAACGAGATCAGGAACCAGTCCTGACTGGTTGGCTGATAAGGTTGCATGCACATAGTACTCGTCGCGTCGTGATGCCCCGCGTCCGTATGGCGGACCTAGCTCGATTTCGACTGAGAATGCGCCTGCTGTCAAAGCGTGCCTTCTGACTGTTTCAACGACGAAGTTTCGCAGCATCTCGCTCGGGGTGGTTCCCTCGGCCGCGCAAATTATTGCGAAGGCGTCAGCAGTAGGTGTGTCAACGCGCGTTTTGAGAATGTAGGGTTTGCTTTCCTTCATCGAATCCTCCGAAAAGTCACCATATTGTGACACAACTGAGGATTTGTGGCCTATACTTGTGTGCCACAAAGATGGTCTTGTGGTCCGTCGATGAGAGGTGAACGGCGAGCGAGGTGCAGGCCAGCAATTCGTGATGAGGCTGAGACTCGGAAAATAAAAGCCCCCGCAACGTTGGCGCGTCGCGGGGGCTGCTGGCAAGGTGGTGAAGGCACCCCTCTGCCACCTACAACTTTGTCCTAGAAGACGGCCTAGAGCTTACGCGCTCAAGGGGTTGTGGGCAACTATTGCCTTCGATTGACTCTGAGGATGGTTATGCTACGTGCATCCAACCCCAAGAGCGTGTTGGTGCGGCAATACACCCGGTGCAGATTTGGTCGCACCGAACATGTACGCATGCACTGGCGCTCGTATCCCAATTAGTTTTTCCACGCTAACGAGGGAGTCTGTGGCCGCACTGTGCAAACGGTGCGGCCTTTTTCCGTAAGGCCATACAGCAGCTTATTTGAATCACTGCTGGCGTGAAAACTGGCATCGCAGTGAATCCCGCATGAACAGCGGTTCTTCGTGGAGCCGGGGAAAAACGTGACGTGAGAATGCGCGTGATTAGTGGTTCTGATTAACGCGCTGAGGCTTGGGAAGCTGAGGTAATAGCCATTATACGACGCCCGCAGAACGGGTGATTGTACAGGGTTTGGTCGTGATGTTACAAGTGATGCGTTGGAGCAGCCGGCAAACGGGCTTCGAACTCGGGGTGCACGCCCCCGCTCGATGCGCCAGCTACGCCAGCAAGTCGGCAGTAACGAGAGAGGCGCTGCGGTGCCGAGGCCCGACTACAAACGCGAAGGCGGCGCGCTTACACGCCCGCCCGTGTCGAAAATAGACGAGTCGGCGTCGGAAGCATACAAGCCCGGGTAAGGCTTTCGAACTAACGTGACAGACCTCTCACACGATCGTCAGTCTGGAGCCGACATGTCCGATTTCATCACCGTTCTGCGCAAAACCTGCCCGACGCCTGTCCTTGACGCGACCAAGTGGAAGCGCATTGGCGGCGATCCGCACACCGTGAACCTCAACGCGTACGTCTCGAAGGACGGCAGCAAGATCATGGGTACCTGGATCTGCACGCCGGGCAAGTTCGAGGTGAACTACGAAAAATGGGAGTACTGCCACTTCCTCGATGGCTACTGCATCATCACGCCGGAAGGCGAGGAGCCGCAGCACTTGAAAGCCGGCGACGTGTTCGTGATCGAACCCGGCATGAAGGGCACGTGGGAAGTGGTGGAGACGGTGCGCAAGTACTTCGTCTTTGCCTGACGGGTCGGTCGATTCGACTCAACCCACGCGCCACACATCTTCCCGGTTCCCGAAGCCGGGACGGCAACCGAGGATTCCGGCTCGACCCAACTCGACTCGGTTCGGAAGCGGTGCGCCGAGCGCGGTCACAGGCTCGGCGCGCGCACCCGCGCCCGCTATCCGACCGCAACCCGTGACGAATGCGACGCCGGGTTGTGCGCTGACGACGACACGATACGGTCGCCGCCGGCCCTGCACGCCGTCGCGCAAACCCCTAAGATGCAGCGATCCGCCCATCGTTTCCGCTGCAGCGCATGAACCTTCCGCCTGCGCCGCACGCCTCTTCGGAGCCCCGACCATGCGCATCACCGCGATCCACGAACGTGCGATTCCCGTGTCCCGCTATGCCGATCCCGCGATTCCGTCGGGCGGCCTGACGACGAGTGTCGTCGCGGTCGTCACCGACGTCGTGCGCGACGGCCGCCCGGTGACGGGCTACGGCTACGCGTCGATCGGCCGCTTCGCGCAGGGCGGCCTGATCCGCGAACGGTTCGCGCCGCGCCTGCTGGCCGCCGCCGATACGCTCGCCGACGAAGCCGGCACGAACCTCGACCCATTCCGCGCCTGGCGCGCGATGATGGCCGGCGAGAAGCCGGGCGGACACGGCGAACGCTGCGTCGCGGTCGGCACGCTGGACATGGCGATCTGGGACGCGGCCGCGAAGATCGCCGACTTGCCGCTGCACCGCTTTCTCGCCGAGCGCCTCCAACGCACGGCGGCGCCGCGCGTGCGCGTGTACGCGGGCGGCGGCTACCGCTACCCGCATGACGACCTCGCGCGCCTGTCGGACGAGATGCGCCGGATCGTCGACCTCGGCTACACGCACGCGAAGATCAAGATCGGCGGTGCGGATTTCGATCAGGACCGGCGCCGCATCGAAGCCGCGGCCGCGCAGCTGGCAGGCCCTTCGCATCTCGCGGTCGACGCGATGAACACGTACGACGCGACGACCGTCGACCGGGCCGTCGACATGCTTGCGCCGTTCGATCTGTGGTGGTTCGAGGACATCTGCGATCCGCTCGACCTGCCGCTCCAGGCAGACGTCGCCGCGCGGTACGCACCGCCGATCGCGGCAGGCGAAGCGCTGTTCTCGCTCGCGGAGGCGAAGCTGCTCGACCGCTACGGCGGCTTGCGTGCCGACCGCGACGTGCTGGTGTTCGATCCCGTGCACAGCTACGGGCTGCCGGGCTATCTGCAGATCGTCGATCACTTCGTGTCGCGCGACTGGCGGCGCGACGCGTTCTGGCCGCATGGGGGCCATCTGTTCTCGTTGCACGTCGTCGCGGCGCTCGGGCTCGGCGGCGCGGAAGTCAGCCCGTTCGCATTCGAACCCTTCAGCGGACTCGCCGATGGCGAAATCGTCGACGCGGGATACGCGCGCGTGCCGCAGGCACCGGGTATCGGGTTCGAGCTGCATGCCCGCGCGCATGACGTATTCCGTGGGGCAGCGCTATCAGGCCGTTGACACTAAAGCGCGTCGATCGCGAAACGCACCGCGAAGCCGAGCATCATCACCGCGACGAAGCCATCAAGCACGCGCCACGCGAGCGTACGGGCGAACCACGCACGGCACGCGCGTGCGCCATAGACGAGCATCAGGAACCACGCCAGCGACGCAGTCATCGCGCCGATCGCAAACGGCGCGCGGGCAGACGGCGCGTGGCTCACGATCACGGTCCCGAGCAGCAGCACCGTATCGATCCATGCATACGGATTGAGCAGCGAAACCGCGGCGGTCGCGAGCAGCGTGCGCGACCGCGTGGGTTCGCTAGCGACGCGTGAGCCATCTACATGCTCAGGCTGCCGTCCGACGCTCGCCGAGCGCAGCGCGAGCAGGCCGTAAGCGGCGAGATACGCGATGCCGGCCCACAGCGCGGCCGTCACCACGGCGGCATGGCGCGACAGCAATGCCGACAGCCCGTGCGCGCCGAGCACGATCAGCAATGCGTCACTGCCTGCGCAGACGAGGGCGATGGAGAGCAGGTGAGGGCTCGAAAGCGAGCGCTTGATGACGAAGGCGTCCTTGGGACCGACCGACGTGAACAGGCCGGCGCCAAGCAGCAGGCCTTCGAGGAAGGCGGAGGTGTCGAGCACGAGCGGGCCGACAACCTCTTAAGCTGAACCGGTGATGGTTAGGATGGCGCTACGTTAAGGGGCGCCGCGGGGCGTTGTCAATGTCCGCCGGCCGCCCATTCCGGCCGCTGCCCGAGCGTATCGAACAGCCGGACGATTTCGGCCTTCACCTTCTGCACCGCGTTGCTGACGAGCGCCGTGTCGTGCCAGCACAGCGACAGGTCGCGCGCGAACAGCCGGTGCGCGACCGTCGACAGCTTGAGCTTGCGTTCCTCGATCTCGACGTGCGCGGCGGTCCACGGCAGGATCGTCACGCCGAGCTGTGCCATCACGGCCGCGAACAGCAGCCCGGTCGAACTCGCCTCGAAGCTGATCTCGTACGACAGCCCGGCCTCGCGCATCGCCCAGTCGACGCGGTTGCGGATCGTGTTCGGCGCGCTCGGCAGCACGAGCGGCATCCGCGCGATCGCGTCGAGCGGCACGGGTGCGTCCGGTACCGGGAATCCGGGCCACGTGATCAGGTACAGCGTTTCCGTCAGCAACCGGTGGATCGCGATGCCGCGCGTGTCGACCGCATCGACGACGATCGCGAGATCGAGCCGCGCGCGTTCGAGCAGCGTATCGAGGTCGGCGCTCGGCGCTTCGATCAGCTCCAGCATGATGCCCGGATAGCGGTCGCGCACCGCGCGGGCGAGCGGAATGGCCAGCACGCGCGCGGTGCTCGACGGCATGCCGACGGTCACGCGGCCCTGCGGCGTGTCGGCGTCGCGGCGCAGCAGTTCGCGCGTGCCGTCGGCCTGGCGCAGCAACTCGAGCGCGTGCCGGTACAGCGTGCGGCCGGCGGCGGTCGGCGCGACGCCGCGCACGCTTCGTTCGAGCAACTGCATCCCGAGATCCTGCTCGAGATTGCGCATCTGCTGGCTCACCGCCGGCTGCGCGACGTGCAGCGCCTCGCTCGCGTGCGTGACGTTGCCGCATTCGACGACCTTCACGAAATAGCGCAACTGTCTCAAGTCCATCGCCGCCGTCTCCCGATTCAAGCCCGAATCACGCCCGATTCGAGCCATAAGCCAATCCGATCGAGCAAAATGAATATCATATTTTTCAGCGATCGATAGCGTTTCTATACTCGTCTCACAAAAGAGCCCGACTGCCGGCCATTCCGGACCGGACGCGGCGCAAGAGCCGGCCCCGCCGGCAAGGAGACGAAGATGTTCAAGGCGATCGACGCGCCGGCGGCCGGCGCGAAGCCGCGGCGCACGCCGCTCACGCGCGAGCAGGTGAAGGGTTTCTGGGCCGTGTACGCGGGCTGGGTGCTCGACGGCGTGGATTCGGTGATCTACGCGCTCGTGCTGATTCCCGCACTGACGGAATTGCTGCCGGCGTCCGGCATCGCGGCGACGCCCGCGAATCTGGGGATGTACGGCTCGATCCTGTTCGCGCTGTTCCTGATCGGCTGGGGGCTGTCGTTCATCTGGGGGCCGCTCGCCGATCGCTTCGGCCGCGTGCGCACGCTCGCGGCGAGCATCCTGATCTATTCGGTGTTCACCGGCGCGGCCGCGTTCGTGCACGACGTGTGGGCGCTGGCCGCGTGCCGGCTGATCGCCGGGATCGGCGTCGGCGGCGAATGGGCGCTCGCCGGTACCTACGTCGCCGAGAGCTGGCCGGAAGACCGCCGCAAGATGGGCGCCGGCTACCTGCAGACGGGCTACTACTTCGGCTTCTTCATCGCGGCCTGCCTGAACTACACGATCGGCGCGACCTACGGCTGGCGCGCGATGTTTCTGTGCGGGCTGGCGCCCGCGCTGCTCGCGGTGTTCACGGTGATGCGCGTGAAGGAGCCGGGGCAGTGGCGGCGGCACGACGCGCGCGACGGCGACGTGGCCGACACGCGGCGCGCGCATCCGCTGCGCGAGATCTTCGCGCCGGCGTTCCGGCGTCGTACGCTGACGAGCGCGAGCCTCGTCGGCGTTGCGATCGTCGGGCTGTGGGCCGGCTCCGTCTACGAGGCGAGCGCGGTCACCACGCTGGCGGCGCGTGCGGGCATCGATCACGTCGGCGCGCTGCGGCTTGCGTCGATCGGCGCGGCGATCCTGTCGTGCGCGACGATTGCCGGCTGCCTGGTGGCGCCGTGGCTGTCGGAACGGCTCGGCCGGCGTACCGCGCTCGGCGTGTATTTCGCGGGGATGGCCGCATCGATCGTGTTCGCGTTCGGCTGGGCGTTCTACCAGCCGAACGGGCTCGCCGCGTTCATGGTGTCGCTCGCGTTCCTCGGCTTCTTCGGCGGCAATTTCGCGATCTTCTCGCTGTGGTTGCCCGAGCAATATCCGACGCGCGTGCGGGCCACCGCATTTGCGTTCAACGCGTCGGTCGGCCGCTTCATCGGCGCGGGCGTGAACTTCCTGCTCGGCGCCGCGATTCACGGTTACGGATCGCTCGGCGTGCCGGTCGCATGGACCGCGGCCGTCTTTGGGCTCGGCATCCTGATCCTGCCGTTCGCGGTCGAGACGCGGCATCAGACGCTGCCCGAATGAGCGGAATGCCGCAGTCGTTCGGAAACAAGACGAGACATACCCATCAATATCAGGAGTCCGGAATGCAGGCATTAACGGGAATCAAGGTCGTCGATCTGAGTCGCGCGCTGTCGGGGCCGTTCTGCTCGATGGTGCTCGCGGATCTCGGCGCCGACGTGATCAAGGTCGAATCGGGGCCGCACGGCGACATGAGCCGCGCGTGGGGGCCGTTCGATCGCGGCGTGAGCACGTACTACCTGTCCTGCAACCGCAACAAGCGCGGCATCTGCGTGGACTTCCGGCAGCCGGCCGGCCTCGACGTCGTGCGGCGCCTGATCGCGCAGGCCGACGTCGTGATCGAGAATTTCAAGGCGGGCACGATGGACGCGATGGGGC
>NZ_JACFYV010000071.1:0-30260 GCF_016759955.1 Burkholderia sp. KCJ3K979 | reverse complement strand
GATCGCGATCGGGCGCCCGCACGCCTGTAGCCAGCGGGCCCGCGCCTGATCGCCGATCGCGGCGGCCGCATCGCCGTCGAACATCGCGTGCACGTCGTGGAACGGCCCGTACGGCATGCCTTGCTCGTCGCGGCGGCGCGGATCGTCGGCTGCGTGCGCGGGTGTGTCCCAGCGGGCGCGCGTCAGGTCGAGGCCGCCGACGAACGCGAGCCGGTCGTCGATCACGACCAGCTTCTGGTGATGCGACGCGCCGCGCGGGTGTGCATCGTCGAGCCGGAACCGGATGCCGCGATGCGCGCGCCAGCCGGCCCGATACACGGGCGGCCAGTCGCGCTCCAGCGCGTAGATCATCGCGAAATCCCACGCGAGCACGTAGATGCGCAGGTTGTGACGAGCAGACGCGAGCGCATGCAGGAAGGCCGCGAGCGTGTCGGGCAGCGTGTCGTCCGCGCCGCCCGGCGCGAGCCGCATCCGGCTGTCGACGTCCCAGCCGACGATGAACACCGTATGGCGCGCACGCAGCAGCGCGGCGCGCAGCGTCGAGAAATACGCGTCGCCGTCGACCAGCATTGCGAAGCGGTCTGCGTGGCGGATCGTGTCGCAGTTGCGCCCGCGTTCGAGCAGGCCGTGCCGCGACGGGCCGTCCGCCGGCGCGGCGTCGACGCGCCGGTCGTCGGCGCGGGTCATGCGATCCGGCGCGATCATCGGGCCCCGACGTCCCGGTTGCCGTCGATCCGCTGCAACAGCGCATCGCAGCGTGCGCGAAGCCCCTGCAACTCCGGCGAATGCGCGTCGAGCCGCGCATGCTCGCCGTGCGCGACCGCGATGTCGTAGATCTCCTGCGCGATCGTCGCCGACGCGTGCGCGATCCTGATCCGGTCGAGCCAGTCGCATTCGGCGCGCTGGCACGCGAGCCACGCGCGCAGCGCGCCCACCAGCTGGCTGGTCGTGAGCCAGGCGCCGCTGCGCATGCGCGCGGCGAGCTGGCTCGTCACGAGATAGGAGAGCAGGTCGGTCTGGGTCACACGAAACTCCTTGACGAGGTGTCGGGTTGACAGGTCCGTACGCACGCGATGTTTTGCAGCGTCTCGCAGATCGCCGCAAATTCCGGCCCGCTCGTGCGCGAGAACGAGACGGAGATGTCGTCGGTGTCCGGATCGTCGTCCGATTGCTGGACGATGAACCGTTTCACGCGCACCCGGCCGGGGCCGAGCGCCTCGTGCAGCGTGCCGAGCGTGAGGCCGCCGCGCTCGGCCACGAGCAGCAGCGTGCGCTGCTGGCGCTGCGCGATGAAGCGACGCTCGAGCGGCTTCACGCCCGCAAGGATCGCGAGCACGATCGCCGTCGCGCCGACCGACGCAACCACCATGCCGCCGCCCGCGGCGAGCCCGACGCCGGCCACCGCCCACAGGCTCGCGGCCGTCGTCAGCCCGCGCACCACTTCGCCGCGCAGCAGGATCGAGCCCGCGCCGAGAAAGCCGATGCCGGACACCACTTGCGCGGCGACCCGCGACGGGTCGAGCACGACGCCGTTCTGCCCGCGCACGTCCTCGAAGCCGAACGTCGACACCAGCATCACGAGCGCGGAACCGACGCACACGAGCATGTGCGTGCGCAGCCCGGCGGCCCAGTTCAGGCGTTCGCGTTCGAGCCCGATCACGCTGCCGAGCAGCGCGGCCAGCAGCAGGCGTCCGAGTAATTCGAGGTGGCCGATCATGATGTGCATCCCTTCCGGCCCTCAGCGAGGCGGGCCCGGTAGCGGTTCGATGCGGAAAAGGGACGCAAGCAGCGTGCCGGCCGGGCACGGCGCGTGCGCGCAAGGCCGGCGGCGCGCCTGACGAGCATGCGGCGCGCATTTTTTGCATCGCTATCGCAGATAAGACAGGAGGCCACCGTGGCACATCAACAGGACGCACAGGTTCGGGACCCGTATCGCGGCCACGAGATTTTCGTGTGGGCGCGACCCAACGAGCGCGGCGCATGGCGCGACGAGGTGCAGGTGTACGTCAACGGCGCGCGCATCGAGCTGGTGGTGCCGGAAGCCGCCGGCCCGGAATGGCTGACCGAGGTCGAGGCGCTGCGGGCGGGCCTCGAGCGCGGCCGCTATCTGATCGACAAGCGCGTGGACGACGACTGACTGGCATCGCGCTTGCGGCGCCGTGTGCCGCGACAGCGCACCACGGCAAGTACCTTGTGAACCCATGCCGGCCCGCGCCGGGAGGAACCGATGAGCGATCCGCGTACCCTGCATATCTACCGCTACGACCCCGACCGCGACGCGGCGCCTTACCTGCAGCGCTACGAGATCGACGTGAACCCGGACGACCGCATGCTGCTCGACGTGCTGGGCCGCGTGAAATGCGACGACGAGACGCTGTCGTATCGGCGCTCCTGCCGTGAAGGCATCTGCGGCTCGGACGCGATGAACATCAACGGCAAGAACGGCCTCGCATGCCTGACGAACATGCAGACGCTGCCGCGCGAGATCGTGCTGCGGCCGTTGCCGGGGCTGCCGGTGGTGCGCGACCTGATCGTCGACATGACCGATTTCTTCAACCAGTACCACTCGATCCGGCCATACCTGATCAACGACACGACGCCGCCCGCGCGCGAGCGGCTGCAATCGCCGGAGGAGCGCGACCAGCTCGACGGGCTGTACGAATGCATCCTGTGCGCGTGCTGTTCGACGTCGTGCCCGAGCTACTGGTGGAACCCGGACAAGTTCGTCGGTCCGGCCGGGCTGCTGCAGGCGTACCGCTTCATCGCCGATTCGCGCGATCTCGCGACGGCCGAGCGGCTCGAGGATCTCGAGGACCCGTACCGGCTGTTCCGCTGCCGGACGATCATGAACTGCACGGACGTGTGCCCGAAGGGGCTGAATCCGACCAAGGCGATTTCGGAGATCCGGACGATGCTGGTCAGGCGGACGGTGTAGCGCGGGACATCCGGAGACTAGGGCTCCGCTATTTCCCGGCGAACGCGTCCGCCTGCGCGGCGCGATGCCGTGCCGCAACGCGATCGCCGGCCGGATAGAACTGCCGCGCCCATCGCTGGAATACCGGATACGGCCCGTCGCCTGCGACCGGGGTACCGTAGCCGGTGTAGTCGCGATGGCTCCACACCATGATGTCTTCCTTGAACACCGGCACCAGCCACAGCCGGTGCAGCAACCGGCCGAGCACGGCGTAGACGAGCCGCTGCACCGGGGCCGGCCACCTCGACAGCCACGAAAAGCGGAACGAGATACCGTCCCGGAAGGTCCAGCGCAACGGCGCGACCTGCACGCCGCACGCGAAGATCTTCGCTTCGAGGCCGATCGCCTTCATTTCATGATCGGACGACACGCAGCCGAGGCCGTGAACGCCGATCAGCGTGCGCCATTTGATGTGCTTCCACGCCATGTCGACCTGCATCGAAATGCGCGGGCCGTCGATCACGGGCGTATGCGGTTTCATGTCCTTCCAGCGGTGCAGCGCGCCGAAATGTTCGAGATCGAAGCCGTTTTCCGGCAGGTTCTGCATCACGCCGCGTAGCGTGAATGCCTGGCCGACCGGCGCCGAGAAGCCGGTCATGTCCACGTCGGGCAGTTCCCAGGTCGGCGCCAGGCCGTCGGCGTTCTGCCATACGAACACGAAGCCGTTCCACTCGCGCACGTGCCGGGTGCGAAGCGTCAGCGTCTGGCCGCCCTTCGCGCAGCCGGCGGTGGTGCGCCGCCCGTCGGGGCCGTATGCGTAGTGATGGAACGGACAGACGATCTGCTCGCCGTCGACCGTGCCGCCGTGGCCGAGATGCGCGCCCTGGTGCGGGCAATACGCGTCGACCGCGCAGGCGACGCCCGAGGCCGTCCGGTACAGCACGACATCGCGTCCCATGAACGGCGTCGTGAGCACGGCCCCGCGCTTCAGCTCGCGGCTGAAACACAGCGCGAACCAGCCGTCCGGATAGGGCAGCGGCGCGGTTTCGTCGACGGGGCCGGCTGCATGCATCGCGCGCTCCTGCATCGGCATGGCACTCATCGCGCGAATTCCCGATCGGTGTGCATGACGGCCGGCGGCCCGGCGCCGTCTTGCCCGTCGGGTGCGTCGCCGCCGGGCGCCGGGTAGAACTGCGCGGCCCAGCGCCGGAACGTCATGATCGGCAGCTCGCCGGCCATCAGCGTCGGGCGTGCGTCGTAGTCGCGGTGATCCCAGATGCGCAGGTCGCGCTTGAATTGCGGCACGAACCACAGCCGGTATGCGGCGCTCGCGAGGACCTCGTGCACGGCCCGGCGCAGCGGCGACGGCCACGCCGACGTGCGTTCGACGCGCAGCGCGACGAATTCGCGGCAGGTCCAGCGATCGGGTTCGATCTGCGTCGGGAACAGCACGACCCGTGCGTGCAGCCCGAGGTCCGGCAGTTCCATGCGCGCGGCCATGCAGCCCAGGCCGTGCATCGTGATGTCCAGCAGCAGCCGTTGCCCGAGCAGCACGAGCGTCGAGCGCATCGTCATCCGGTGGCCGTCGGCTTGCGGCGGCTCCAGCACCGGGTTCGACCAGCCGTGCACCGGGCTGAAATGATTGACGTCGACGCCGTTCTCGGCCGGATTCTGCAGGCTGCCGTTCAGCGTGTGGCACTGGCCGCGCGGCCGCGAATAGCCGTCGAGGTCGAGTTCGGGCAGCGACCACGACGGCGCTGCGCCCGCACGGTCCTGCCATGCGAGCACGAGGCCGTTCCATTCGCATACGGGGCGCTGCCGCAGCGCGGCGGCGGGCGGCTTGCCGTCGCGCCCGGCGCGCACGCAGGTGCCGTCCGGCGCGAACGCGAGGTGATGGAACGGGCATACGATCTCCTCGCCGCGCACGACGCCGCCGTGCCCGAGATGCGCGCCGAGGTGCGGACAATGCGGCGCGACCGCGCGAATCAGGCCGGATGCCGTTCGATACAGCACGACGTCCGCGCCCATGAAGCGCGTTACGACGAGCGCGCCGGGTTTGACGTCGCGGCTGTAGGCCAGCGCGAACCAGCCGTCCGGATAGCGATGTCGCGAAGCGGCGGCGGATTCGGGCACAAGAGGGATCGGTGCGTGCATGTGCGTCTCCAGTCACCGGGGCGAAGCATGCCGGTCCGCCGCCGCGATTTCCTCGAGCGTCGGCAGTGCCGTCATCGCGACTGCGCCGCCGGCGAAGCGCCCGCCGCCGAGATCGTCGCCGTGGTAGCGGGTGCTGAATGCATGAAACTCCGCATTGCCGGCACTCATGTAACACAGCTCCGTCACGTAGGCCTGCGCGTCGGCGTCGCCGGCCAGCGCGCCCGTCGCGACCGCTTCACGCGCGTCGATCAGGCGGCGCTCGTTCGACGTGCAGCGTGCCGCCAGCCGGTCGAGCGCCGCCTGGGCGTTCAGTTGCTCGACGCGCATCAGGATCCACACGGCATTGAATCGCTCGTGCGCGGACCATTCCTTGCGAAACGAAAACAGGTCGTTGACGAGAATCACCGAGTCGATCGTCGCGTCCCGCGCGTCGGCCAGCGCCGCGTGTTGCGCGAGGTGCTGCCCCATGTCGATGTCGAGCGCGTATTCGATGAGCAGCGTGATCCAGTGGCCGAAGCCCTCGACCCGGCGAAACGCCAGATAGTCGGCCAACGACAGGCGCGTTGCGTCGGTTGCCGTCGGGCTGGCCTGCGTATGGATCTGCTCGCGGATGCATTCGACGAACCGCCGCCAGAAGGCCGGGCGCGCCTCGCTCTGGGTGCGCATCAACTGCAGCGTGTCGTGCAGCAGCCGCGCGGAAGGTGCGTCGGCCGGCGGCGGCGTGCCGTCGACGGCCGCCAGGAAATGCTCGCGCAACGAGTCGAGCCCCGCCTGATCGCCGGTGCGTGCGAGATGCGTGAAGGCGTCGTCCATCAGCGTCGTGACGTGCATCATGCGGTGGAGCGCGTACACGCGATCGGGCCGCGCATTCGGGTAGCACAGGCTGCCATACGCGGGAATGCGCTGCGCGAGAAAACGGCGCGCCGCTGCGTCGCTGCGATAGTGCTGCACGATGTACGGGTAGTCGTCGATCGCGAGTTGCCGCTCGATTGCTTCATGCTGCGGGTGCCGTGCGACGGGCAGCGACAGATGCGGCAGCGGCAGCACCAGCGTTTGCGTCTCGCTGGGCGGGGCGCTCGTGGCGCGTGGCGTTCCGGATGCTTGCATGCGGCTCTCCAAGTTACGCGTCCGGTTTGACCGCGACGATGCTGTAGGTCGACACCTTGTTCTTGATCAGCGCGACGGACCAGTTTTCGGCGAGCACGCGCAGTTCTTCCAGCGTGTCCGGCGCACGGTGCGGAAAATGGCGGTCGATGTTGGCCTTGGCATCCATCAGCCAGCGCGCGACGTCGATGTTCGACGGCAGCACGCGCATGTCGCGGATCGCGAACCCGGCGTCGATCAGCACCTGCCTGAAATAATCGGGCGTCTTCCTGTGCTTGCACGCGATCCGGTCGACCTCGTCCGGCGTGTCGGATGCGTATTCGCTCAGGTCGACGTTGTACAGATTGTCCGAGATCACCACCGAGCCGCCGCCGCGCACACGCGCATGCAGCGCGCGCATCGCCTTTTCGTACAGCGCGTTCGGGAAGTGCGAGATCACGCCGCGAATGATCACGAGATCGTACGGCGTCGCGGGATCGGGCAGTCGATCGACGTCCTGTGCGTTGCACTGATACAGGTTGATGCGTTCCGCGAGCCCGTGTTGCGCATGAAAGCGGGCGCAGTAGTCGAGCTGTTCGCGACTGACGTTGATACCGTCGAGGCGCATGCAGCCGGGGAAGCGGCCGGCCAGATACTTCAGGATGTAGCCCCAGCCGCAGCCGATGTCGAGAATGCGTTCGACGCGCGGGGGAACGAGGTCGTCGAAGCCGGCGAGATGAAGCTGGCGTTCGAAGTAGCGAATGCCCGATTCATCGAGCGAGATCGGCGGCGTGGAGCGCGGATCGTCGTACACACCGAACTGGAACAACAGGTACTCGCCGATCGCCTTGCGCCAGTCGTCCGGGCTGCCGGCGTAGGTCGTCTGCACTTTCCGCTCGTAATCGCTCACCGTCTCGCCATGCAGCACCCGGATCGGCAGGGCGGGTTCCAGGTGCGGCGCGCGCAGTTCGGCGATCGCCTGTTCGCTGATCTGATTCATCGAAATCCTCGCGTCGTCCATTTCCGTCAAACCGGACAAAACAATGCCCGCCGATCGAGCGGCGGCGCACGTCTTTACGAAACGCCGGCACAAAAATACCCCGGCCGATACCTGTGATCGTGCAATCGAATAAATCGAGGTAATGCTTCGGTCGAAACGTTATGAAGGTGAAAGATCCGTGCGCATTTATAGAATCCCCGGATAAATGGCGGAAAGGGCGCTACGACGCCACATTGCGACACAGGCCCCATATCGTGCCTGGGACGTCTGGCGACGCGGGCTGGCGCTGGCTGGCCGGTTCGGCTCCGTACGCAACGCATATTTTCACGATTCGGGCACAGCGATCGTGAACCGGAAACGAAGTGTTTTTGTTATATGAAAGGCGATTCGATTTTTCAAGAATCTTCCCGTGTGTTTTAAAAACACGGGAAAACAGGTGCGAATAGAAATATTAAAATCGCGCTTGTCAATGGCGGTGGGGATTGTTTCGATTCGATGAATCGAAAAAAGCCGCGACGCGAACGATCGCGCGTGCGGCTATCCGGCCGGACGAGCTCGTGCGGCCGCATGACGTCAAACTCGACTGAAACGCCCGCTCCCGCAGGAGCGGATCGGGCGCGGTGGACCGGCGCCTACGGCTACGGCCGCGCAGCCACCTCGTCGAGGTGCCACAGCAGATCCGCCGGATCGTCGTACACGCGCAGCGCGCCGGCGCGTTCCAGTTCGTCGCTGCCGTACCCGCCCGCCAGCAGCCCGACGCCGAGCGCGCGGCAGCGGGCGGCGGCGAGCATGTCCCAGATGCTGTCGCCGACCACCACCGTATGCTCGATCGGCACGTTCAGCTTCGCGGCCGCGGTCAGGAACAGGTCCGGGTCCGGCTTCGCATATTTCACCTGATCGCGCGTGACGACGACGTTCTTCGCCGGATCGACGCCGAGCGCCTCGAGATTGATCGCCGCCGTTTCCATTCGCCCGCTGGTCGCGATCGCCCAGCGAATGCCGGCATTCGACAGCGCGGCCAGCAGTTCGCGCGCGCCCGGCAGCGGCCGGACCTGCGCGCGCAGCCGCTGGTACGCGGCCGCATGCAGCCGCGCGAGCCGCTCGACGCGCTCGGCGTCGATGTCGCCGGCCGTTTCGCGCAGCAACTGATTCAGGAACAGGCCGCCGCTCATCCCGATCTTGCGATGGATGCGCCACACCGACAGTTCGATGCCTTCGGCGTCGAGCGCTTCCTTCCACGCGAGTACGTGCTGATAGACGCTGTCGACGAGCGTGCCGTCGAGATCGAACAGAAATGACGTTTCAATGCGCATGTAACTCTCCTGGCCCGATGATCGTCGGGCAAATCGTCGGCAAAACCCAATGCGTCACATTATCGGCGCACGGCCGTGTCACCGCCATGTCCCGCGCCGCACGCGCCGCGACCGGCGGCAGCGGGGGGAACACCGCTGGTACAATCGCGCCGATGCGCCGGGCGGGCCGCCCGGGCGCCCAACCTTCGTCGAATCCCCGTATGGCAACCCCCGACGCCGTCAGTTCCGAACAATCGTGGTGGGGCGTTCTGGCCCTGGCGCTCACCGCCTTCATCTTCAATACCACCGAATTCGTACCCGTCGCGCTGCTGAGCGCGATCGGCGACAGCCTGCAGATGCAGCCGACCGCGGTCGGCCTGATGCTGACGATCTACGCGTGGGCCGTCGCGGTCGTGTCGTTGCCGCTGACGTTCGTCACGCGCCACGTCGAGCGCCGCAAGCTATTGAGCGTGGCGCTGCTGGTGTTCATCGGCAGCCATGTCGTGACCGGCTTCGCGTGGAATTTCACGGTGCTGATGATCGGCCGGCTCGGCATCGCGTGCGCGCATGCGGTGTTCTGGTCGATTTCGATCCCGCTCGCGGTGCGGCTCGCGCCGAGCGACCGCAAAAGCCGTGCGCTCAGCCTGATCGCGATGGGCTCGGCGATCGCGATGGTCGCCGGGATTCCGCTCGGCCGCGTGATCGGCGAGGCGTTCGGCTGGCGCGTCACGTTCCTGATCATCGCGGGCACGGCGGGCGTCGCGCTGCTGTTGCTGCGCGCCACGTTGCCGTTGCTGCCGAGCCAGGGCGCCGGGTCGCTGAGCAGCATCGGCGTGTTCCTGCGCAAGCCGGCGCTGGTCGCGCTGTATGCGATCACCGTGCTGGTCGTGTCCGCGCACTTCACGTCGTACACGTACATCGAACCGTTCGTGCAGAGCATCAATCATGCGAGCAACAGCCGGATCACGTACGTGCTGATCCTGTTCGGCATCGCCGGCCTGCCGGCCGCGGTCTGCTTCAATCGCGTCTATCCGCACCGGCCCGACGATTTCCTGCTGGCGTCGATCATCGCGCTGTCGGGCTGCCTGCTGATCCTGTTCCCGTGCGCGCTGAACATCGTCACGCTGTCCGTGCACACGCTGGTGTGGGGCGGCGCGATCGTCTGCTTCGGGCTGGCGATGCAGGCATGGGTGCTGAAGCTGGCGCCGGACGCGACCGACCTGGCCGTGTCGATCTACTCGGGGCTGTACAACGTCGGCATCGGCGCCGGCGCGCTGCTCGGCAACCATATCGCGGGCGACTTCGGGCTGCCGTGGATCGGTACCTTCGGCGGCGTGGTCGCGATCTTCGCGGCCGGGGTCGCGTGGGCCGCGTTGCGGCTGCACGCGAAACGGGAAGCGGCGCTCGCGGCCCCCGCGCCTTGAAGCCGCAGCCCGGCACGCCGCCGGTGCATCACGCGACCGAATAGCCGCCGTCGGCCACGAGCGCGTGCCCCGACACATAGCTGGCATCGTCCGACGCGAGGAACGCGACGACCGTCGCCATCTCGTCGGCGGACGCCCAGCGGCCGGCCGGCGTCGATTCGGCGAAGGCGAGCCGTGCTTCCTCCGACGCCCAGATGCCGCGATGATGGAACGGCGTATCGATCAGCCCCGGGCACAGCGCGTTGACGCGCACGCCGCGTTTGAACCATTCGATCGAAGCCGTCTTCGTCATCCCGATCACCGCATGCTTGCTCGCGATATACACCGACGCATTCTCGAAGCCGATGACGCCGCCCATCGACGCATTGTTGATGATGCTGCCCTTGCCCTGACGCAGCATGATCTCGGCCGCGAACTTCATCGAATTGAACACGCCGCGCACGTTCGGCTCGAACACCCGGTCGTAGCTTTGCGCGTCCTGCTCGAGCATCGGCGCGAACACGCCTTCCGTGCCCGCATTGTTGAACGCGATGTCGAGCCGTCCGTGCGTCGACACCGTGAAATCGAACAGCTTGCGGAGCTCGGCTTCGTTCGCGACATCCGCGGCAAAGGCCGTTGCGTTACCGCCGGCGGTCGCGATCTCGTCGACCAGTCGATCGAGTTCGGCCTTGCGTCGGGCGCTGACGACGACCTTCGCGCCGCGGCGCGCGAGTTCGATCGCCGATGCGCGGCCGATGCCGGAACTGGCGCCCGTCACGAGGGCGATGCGACCGTCGAGCGGGGCTGAGTGCGTGCTTGCGTTCATGATGCGTTTCTCCGTGGTGGTTGACCCTCTGCGTCGAAGTGACGTCTGATGCGCATTGTGGTCGCTCGACGGCGACAAAAAAATGGAACAATGGCGCATTCAGAATTCCTTCTTGAGGAATTAAAATCGCTTTTTCGCGAGCATCATAAAGGCTTCCCATGCTCAACCGCCTCGACATCCTGAAGATCTTTTCCGCGGCCGCCGCGGCGCCGACGTTTCGCGAGGCGGCCGCGCGGCTCGGCGTGTCGCCGCAGGTCGTCACGCGCGCGGTGCGCGAACTGGAAGAGATGCTCGGCGAAACGCTGTTTCACCGGACGACCCGCAGCATCCGGATCACCGCGTTCGGCCAGTCGTTCGCGCGCGAGGTGCAGGGCGCGCTGGCCGTGGTCGACGGGCTGTTCGGGCCGGCGACCGGCCAGCGCGACGAGCCGGTCGGCGTCGTCCGGATCACCGCGCCGTCGGGCATGGGGCGGTATTACGTGCAGCCGATCCTCACCGGCCTCATGCAGCGGTATCCGGGGCTCGTGCCCGATCTGCGGCTGTCGGACGTGCCGTCGCCGGTGGTCGACGAGCAGATCGACATCGGCGTGCGCGTCGGCGCGATCGGCGACAACCGCTTCGTCGCGCGCATGGTCGGGCCGTTGCCGATGTGGGTGGTAGCCGCGCCGTCGCTGATCAGGCGGCTGGGCGAGCCGAAAAGCCGTAAGGCACTCGAAGCGATGCCGGTGACGTGCCTGATCGATCGGGCAAGCGGGCGGCCGTGGCCGTGGATGTTTCGCGGCGAGCAGCAGTTCGTGCCGTCGTCGCCGGCTTACCTGACGGACGACACCGACGTGGAGATCGAGGCCGTGTGCGCGGGGGTGGGAGTCGGCCAGTGTTCGGAATATCTTGTGCGGCCGTACGTCAGGAAGGGGCGCCTCGTGCGGGTGCTGCCGAGCCTCGAGCCCGAGCCGTGGAAGCTGCACGTTTATCGACCGCGGCGCGGGCCGATGCCGCGTCGTATCCGGGTGGTGTACGACGAACTGGTGGCGAAGCTCGCGGATGCGACGTGGCGGGAGTAGGGGGCGCCGCACAACGGCAAACGTCGGTCGCGGCGGCATCATGAGTCTTTCCGTGCCCGACCCTACGCCGGACGAATTTCAGCTGTTCGGCAACATCGGGCCCGCCTGAAGGCGCTGCGGCCGATCGTCGATGTGAGGACCGCCGCGAGGCCCGCCATCACGCCACCGATCCGCGCATTTCGCCGCATCGTTCGTTGCGATGCGCTCGTTACGGCATGTTATGCTCCGCGCGAAACCCGTGTTCCGAAATTCGCGGCTCGGCAACGGGCTGCGTGTGCGGCACGGCCGTTCGCCCTCGATTGATTGACGCTCATGAACGGTAACTCCACGCTCGATGCCGTGGCGCAAGAGGCGATTGACTGGGAAGTGAGGCTGCGCTCCGGCGAGATTTCGCAGGAGGAGCGCGACGCATTCCTGGCATGGCGGCGCGCGGACCCGGCCCACGAAGAAGCGTGGGCGCGGCTGCAGCAGCGGCTCGGCAGGCTCGGCCCGTTGCAGGGCACGTCGAGTACGGCGGTGCGGCGGGCGCTCGACGAGCCGTCGCGTCACCGCAGACGATGGCTAAAAGCCGGCGCGGGCCTGGGAGGCCTCGTGCTCGCCGGGATCGGCACGCGCCAGCTCATTTCGACGTTTTCGCTCGACGCGGACTACCACAATGGCGATGTGGTCCCGCAAAGGGTCCAGTTCGACGGCAACGTTTCGGTCACGGCCGGCGCGGCCACACGGGTGTATACCCATGCGCGTGAGCAGGCCGACCTCTATCTGGCCGCCGGTCAGGTTGCAACCGATCCGAATCGAGGGGGCTATCAGCCGGTTGTCGTGACCACCCGCGACGGCATGGTCCGCACCGAGCGGGCGCGCGTGAGCGTCGACGTTCTGCGCCTGCATACCGTCGTGGCCGTGCAAGGCGGCGACGCGGTGCTGGCCGTGCCCCACGGGCGCCGCTTGCGGGTACCCGATGGATCGGCGTGGTCGCTGTCCGGCGGGCAGATCGCCCGCATGCCTGAAACGTCGGCCGACATCTTCTCGTGGACACGCGGCACGCTGGTCGTGCTCGACCGCGCGGTGCCGGACGTGATCGAAACGCTGGGCCGTTACTTCGGCGGCTATATCCGTTTCCCGGAGGCCGCGCTGTCGCGCCGCGTGAGCGGCGTCTTTCCGCTCGACGACGCGCCGGCCGCACTCCGGCAACTGGCCGAAAGCCTCGGGTTTTCCCTGAATCTGTACGGCAACATGCTCGCCGTCGCCACCCCTGCCTGAAACCGCAGGCTTCCGCTCCAGTCCCCCTCCGAATTTTTTTCGATTTGCGGTGTCACTTTTCGCCGCTCGTTGCACAAGGTAATCAAGAGCGCATCGAATCGCTCGACATCAACCCGTGCACTCGAGTGGAGGAAGTGTGTTCGACGCTATCGACAAGTCCATATTGTCCGTGCTGCAGCAGGACAGCACGCTCTCGGTGGCCGAAATCGCCGACCGCGTGAACCTTTCGACCACGCCATGCTGGCGACGCATTCAGAAGCTCGAGCAGGACGGGGTGATCGCGCGTCGCGTGGCGCTTCTGGACGCGAAGAAGCTCAACGTGGGCGTGACCGTGCTGGTGGAAATCAAGACCGCGGAACATACCGCCGCGTGGTTGCGGCGTTTCTGCGACGTGGTGGCGACGATTCCCGAGGTGGTGGAGGTTCATCGCATGAGCGGGCACATCGACTACATGCTCAAGGTCGTGGTGCCGCATATCGACGCGTACGACAGCGTATACAGGCGTCTGATCGGCGCGGTCGACATCTTCGACGTCAGTTCCAGCTTCGCGATGGAGACCATTAAGCAGACCACCGTATTACCGCTCGATTACATGCTGTGACCGCGCGGGCGGAGCAATTTATCGACAGGGACGGAGAAGGACGGAATTTCACCGGCGCGGCGGAAACCGCGGAATGGAATTCCAAAACGGGCGGCGCAAGCGAATTGTTTCAAAAAAACATTCCAGGCCCGGACGATAGACTTGTTTCATCGATGACGCATTCGGGCAGAGGCTGACCGAAGTCCGATTTGAAGCATGACGGTACTTTGCGACACGATGATGACGCGATTACGCGTAGGAATACTGACAGAACGGACGAAGAGCCAATACATTCGACAAGGGAGTGGTTCAAACGTGAAGCTCAACATCAGAACACGCCGGGCGATCTCGAGCCAGGCATCGGGGGTTGCCATCGCGGTCGCCGTTGCACAGGTTTTCATCGCGGCGTCGGCGCATGCACAACAGGCTGCCCAGCAGTCATGGCATCTCGCGAGCGGTCCGCTGGACCGCACGCTGGTCGAAATCGCGCAGACGGCCAACGTGAGGTTGAGCTACGACGCGGGCCTCGTGCAATCGTTGAAATCGTCGCCCGTCGAGGGCAGCTACACCGCCGAGGCCGCGATTCGACAAGCGCTTCGAGGCACCGGCCTCGACCTCGTCGCGACGGGCAGCGGTGGTCTGACCATTCAGAAGGCGGTTGCGAAGCCCGCTGCGGCGGCGCCCGTCGCGGCGTCGGCGGCGGCAGCCGCCGTGGGGCCTGTCGATACCACGCTTCCGCTCATCAGCGTGGCGGCCAGCCGGGACTCCGGCGGTACCGGCTTCGTCGCGGAATCGTCGTCCACCTATGCGCGCTCGGACGTGCCGCTGAGCCAGACGCCGAAATCGGTCAGCGTCATCAACGCGGCGGTGATCCAGAGCCAGGCCGCTCAGTCGCTCTCCGATGTGCTGAGGAATGCTTCCGGTGTCGTCACGCGGCCGGGGCCGCTTGGTGTGCCGAGTTACACGATTCGCGGGTTCTCGGCATCCAACCTGACCTCAGACGGGCTCGCCACGGTGGGCTCGGCGCCCAACGTCACGCCGACGATCGCCATCTCGAGCGTGGAAGTGGTCAAGGGGCCCTCGGCCATCGTGAATGGCAACAGTCCGCCGGGAGGCGTCATCAATCTCGTCAAGAAGACGCCGCAGGCCGAGCCGTTTCACGAAATCCAGGTGGGCTACGGCTCCTACGGCAGCGAGCAGATCGCGCTGGACAGCACGGGCGCCATCACCGCCGACAAGAAGCTGCGGTATCGCTTCATCATCTCGGGTGAACGGGTCGGCCAGAATTCGATGGGATATGACGGCGAGAGAAATTTCTACTTTGCCCCGACCCTGGAATGGAAGGATTCGACCACCGATCTGACGGTGGGCTATGAGCGCACGGTCAATCGCGAGCCGGTTCCCCCGTTCACCGTCGGCTATGCCAAGGGCGATATCTATCGAAACTATATCGACAGGCCGCTGGGTACGCCGTCCGATCATTTCGGCGCGCAAACGGACAATATTTTCATTCACCTCGAACAAAAGCTCGGCACGGCGCTGACCTTCGTGAGCAAGGGTTCCTATACGCGGACCCAACAAACGCAGCAAGCCTGGACAACGGCGACGCCGCTCTCGGCGACCAACGGCACGTTGTTCCACAATTTCGATTCGGTCTCGGATTTCTACAGTTGGAGCTTCCAGAATTACCTGCGAGCCAAGTTCGATATCGGCGCTGCGAAAAATACGGTGATTGCGGGCTGGGACGTTCTTCGCTACAGCCAGCATCAGTCTGACACCACGACATCGAAATTCATTTCCATTCCGAATGTCTTCGGCTCATTTACGCTTCCGTCTCCCGACACCGGAAACGTGATGCCGAATAACACTACCTACTTCACTCAAACCGGTTTATATCTACAAGATCAGTTTTCCTACAGGAATTTCCATGCGCTCGCGTCCGTGCGCCGGGATACCTATCTGACACATGCAACCTACGCCGGTAACCCCCCAGCGGGAAGCCATCAGAACGCCTATAGCCCGAGCCTCGGCCTGCTCTACGAACTGACGTCCGAGGTTGCCGTCTACGCCAGCTACAACCGTGGCTTCCAGCCGGGCCAGGCGCTTCAATTCGGTGGCGGTGTGCTCCCCCCGCAAATCAGCCAGCAAGTCGAAGTGGGCATGAAGTTCAACCTGCTGGACGACAAGCTGGCCATCACGACCTCGGCCTACCGCACCTCGTTCAGCAATTACAGCGTCAACGATCCGCTCCATCGCGGTTTCTCTATTCCCGTCGGCGGCGCCGTCAGCCGGGGATTCGAAGCGGAGATCAGCGGCCAGCCGCTGCCCGGCGTCAACGTGGTCGGCACCTACACGTACAACGACTTCGTGCAGCCTTCGGCCGCCAAGATCGGGGTAAGCCTGCCCAAGAACAGCGCCAGCCTGTGGACGACCTACAACTTCCAGACCGAAAAGCTCCAGGGTTTCGGGGTCGGCGCGGGGCTGTTCTTCGCGAGCGGGCAGTACATCGGCTCGGGCTCGGCGTACCGCATCCCCAGCCAGGTGGAGACGGATCTCGGCGTGTTCTATCGGAAGAAGGGGTACGGCCTGAATCTTTCGATCAAGAACGTGTTCAATCGCAAGCTCTACTACAGCAGTACGACGTCCAGCCTGATCCCGATGGGTCCGGAGCGGACGGTCATGCTGACCGGAACCTATGACTTCTGATTCCTTGCCCGCACGCCCCTGGGACGACATCGCCGTGCACGAGAACACGTCCCGGGCGCCCCATGCGCGCACCCGCCGCGTCGCGTGTGCCGCGGGTGTACTGCTTGCACACGCGCTCGGGCTGTACGTTGCGGTTCACGAAAGCGCGGTTACGCTCAGGCTCGAAGCCGGGCGTCCGGCGGGCGGCACGGTGCAGGTGCAACTGGTCGCCGCGCCGGCGCCGCGGCCCGCGCCAACCCCGCCTGCGCCGCCCAAGCCGCGGCCCGAGCCACCGAAACCGGTGGCGCCGGCGAAGCCGGAAAAGGCGCACGTGCTGGCGTCGCACGCGCCGAGCCCGCGCACGGTGGAAGCGGCGCCCCAGGAGACGCCGAAACCCGCCGAAACGCGGCAGGTCGCGCCGGTGCCCGCGCCGCATCCCGCACCTGAAGCAGCGCCGGCCCAACCTGTCGCGCCACCCGCGCCGGGGCCGAACCTGCTGGACGCGCCGAAGCAAATCAGCGCGGGCGAGTTGAAGCAGTTGGGATGCCAGATGCCGCGACCCGACTACCCGGCGAAAGCGCGCCGGCTGCAACAGGAAGGCACGGTGGTCGTGCATCTGAGCATCGGCACCGACGGCGCGGTGACGTCCGCGCGCGTGGCGCAGAGCAGCGGCTCGCCGCTGCTCGACGCGGCCGCCGTCGCGGCGATCCGTGCCGGCCGCTGTCACCCGTACGAGACCGCGGGCATCGCGCGCTCGGTCGAAGCTTCCCAACCCATCGCATTCAACCTGAACGACTGAACCCGCACCAATCGGAGCAACACATGGAACAGTATGGCATCGCCAACGTCTGGCAACAGGGTGACTTCGTTACCCGCTTCATCTTCGTTTTCCTGATCGGCATGTCCGTCGTCTCGTGGTTCGTGATACTGACGAAAGGATTCGCCAATCGGCGTCTCGAATCGCTCGGCAAGCGCGCGCAAACGGGTTTCTGGTCCAGTGCGTCGATCAGCGACGGCATCGCGGCGCTGGGCGAGCGCGGCGACAATCCTTATCGTGCGCTGGTGCTTGCCGGGCGCGAAGCGAATGAACAGCATGCGGGCAACGAACCGTCGATGCAGGGCAGCCTGAGCGCGAGCGAATGGGTGGCGCGCGGGCTGCGCAACGCATTCGACGACGAAGTCGCGCGCCTGCAGAACGGCCTGGCCGTGCTGGGCTCGATCGGCAGCACCGCGCCGTTCGTGGGGCTGTTCGGCACCGTCTGGGGCATCTATCACGCACTCATGGCGATCGGCATGTCGGGGCAGGCCAGCCTCGATCACGTTGCCGGCCCGGTGGGCGAGTCGCTCGTGATGACGGCGATCGGGCTGTTCGTCGCCATTCCGGCGGTGCTCGGCTTCAACTACGTGAACCGCGGCAACAAGCGCGTGAGCCATCGGCTGAACCGCTTCGCGCACGAGCTGCACGTGTATTTCGTCACCGGCGCGAAGGCCCGTGCCGACGCCGGCCGGCCGGTCGGCGCACCGGCCGCGACCAAGCGCGCGACGCCCAACCTGGCCGCCTGAAGGAGCCTGCCATGTCAATGATTACCGATGGCGGCGGCGACGAAGGCGTCATGAACGACATCAACATGACGCCGCTGATCGACGTCATGCTGGTGTTGCTGATCATCTTCATCGTGACGCTGCCCGTCATCAACAAGGCGGTGAAGGTCGATCTTCCGCAGGCGGCCGCGCAGCCGGCCGTGTCGAAAACCCAGGACATCGATCTGTCGATCACGGCGGACAAGACGGTGCTGTGGAACAAGCAGCCGGTCGACGAGGAGGCGTTGAAGGCGCGCGTGGCCGAGGCCGCGGCGCAGGGCGAGCCGCCGGCGGTCAACATCAACGCGGATCAGCACGTCGAGTACGGCAAGGTCGCGACCATTCTCGCGGCGCTCCAGGGCGGTGGCCTCAACAAGATCAACTTCGTGATGCAACCGCCCGAGGCGCACCAATGACGGTGAACGGCGCTTTCCCCGTTGACCGCGCGGAAGACGCGCAAGCGCGCCGCCGCTTTCCGCCGGTGTGGCGCCTGCTGCTGCCGTACTGGCGTACGCGCGAAGGCGTTTTCTCGCTGATGTTGCTGATGCTCGTGATCGGGTCGAGTTGGGCCACGACGTACGTGATGCTGTGGAACAACAACTGGACCGGCATGTTCTACGATGCGATCGGCGCTTCCCGATTCAAGGTGCTGCCGGAGCTGCTCGTGCGTTTCCTGCTCGTGGCGATGGCCGGCGCGGTCGTGCAGATTGCCGGGGTGGTGCTGCAGCAAATCGTGCAGATTCGCTGGCGCCGGTGGCTCACGACCTGGCTCGCCGAAAAATGGCTCGCACGCAACAACTATTATCGGATCGAACGCGACCGGGAACTCGAGAACGTCGACCAGCGTATCGCTGAAGACGTGAAGCTGTTCGTCAACGACACGCTGCTGCTGGGTCTCGGGTTTCTTTCGGTACCGGTCAGCGTCGTGTCGTTCAGCGTCGTGCTGTGGCGCATGGGCGGCCCGTTTCAAATGCACGTCGGCGGATCGTCATACGTATTGCACGGTTATCTGGTATTCGCCGCATTTGCCTATACCGCCGTCATTTTTGCGGCGACGCATTATCTGGGCCGCAGGCTTATCACGCTGACGGCCAGACAGCATCGTGTCGAGGGCGATTTTCGCGTGCTCATGGTGGGCGTGCGTGAATTCGCGGAACAGATCGCGTTCTTTCAGGGGCAAACGTCCGAGCATGGGCGTCTGCAGGCATCGTTTCGCTTCGTGGTATCGAATCTCTACGCGACGCTGTGGGTGAATACGCGCCTCTCGTTCTTCACCAACATCGTTGGTCAGGTCAGTTCGGTCATTCCGACCTTGCTGGTGCTGCCGCAACTGATGTCGGGTGGGCTGACGCTCGGCGGGCTAATGAAATCGAACGGTGCATTTCATTCCGTTACGGGGTCGCTGGCATTTTTTTGGCAAGCTTATCCGGGATTTACGTCGTGGCGTGCGGAGGCCAACCGTTTGCGGGAATTCTTGAACGTGAGCGAGCATGAGCCGCGGCAGGAAATCGCGCTTCACGAAGGCCATACCGGGGAAGTCGCCGCGAGTGGACTCGTCTTGCGCGATGCATCCGGCGACACGCTGTCGCGCGTGCCCGACTTCGTGCTCCTGGCCGGCCGGCGATGCCTCGTGCGAGGTCGCTCGGGGTGCGGAAAAAGCACGTTGCTGCGCGCGCTGGCCGGCCTATGGCCCTACGGCGAAGGCACGATCGTGCGTCCGGCAGCCGGCACGTTCTTCTTGCCGCAACGCAGCTATATCCCGCCGGGCTCGCTGAAGGCGGCCGTGACCTATCCGCGCGACGCTTCGGCGTACCCGGACAGCGAATGCGAGGCACTGCTGCATGCATGCGGATTGTCGGCCTATGCCTCCCAGCTCCATGTGGAGGACCGCTGGAGCACACGGCTGTCCGGCGGCGAGCAACAGCGGGTGGCATTTGCGCGCGTGCTGCTCGCCAAACCTTCCACGGTGTTCCTCGACGAATGCACGTCCGCACTCGATAGCCAGAGCGAGAAGGAACTTTATGGTCTGCTAATCGGGCGTTTGCCTCAGGCCACGGTCGTCAGCGTCGCGCATCGCAAGGAACTGCTGGCGTTTCACGACACGACGCTCGATTTTCCCGCACCGGCGGTACCGGAAGCACGACAGGACGCGGCCGACGAAGCGAAGGATTCAAACGCCGGCAGCCGCGCATACGTCGGAACGCAACTGTGCTGAGCGCCACGATCCCAACCGACGCCGTGCATTTGAACAATGTACGGCGCGCCAACAAGTGAAACAGGACAAGGTCGATCCATGAGCAATCTGAAAGCAGTGACGCTGGAAACCATCGAAGCCGACGTGATCAACAACCCGCTGCCCGTACTGGTCGACTTCTGGGCGCCCTGGTGCGGTCCGTGCAAGGCGCTCGCGCCGACGCTGTCGAAATTGAGCGAGCAATTTGAAGGCAACGTGGCGTTCGTGAAGATCGACGTGGACGAGAATGCAGGCGTTCGCGAACGATTCGGCGTTCGCGGTATTCCGACGCTGATCCTGCTGCGCGGCGGCAAGGAGCTCGGCCGCGTGGTCGGTAATCGCTCCGCCACGCAACTGGCCGGCTTCATCGACAACCACCTCGGCTCCGTGACGGCGTTGCCGGCGGCGATCGCCGTTGCACCGAACGCATTCGGCGGCAACGCCACGCTCAAGGCGGAGCGCCTTGGCGCATTGCGCGCGTGGGTGGATCGCAAGCGGGCCGCGCCTTCGGAAGCGATGTGGGACGGCGAAATCGGCAGCGCCATTCAGTTCGTCTGCAACACCGCGGACGTGGACGATTGCGCAAGAACGCTGGGTATTCCGGCCAACGTGCTGGCCGTGGTGGAATCGCTGTCGAGCTATCGCAGCACCCATCTGAACGGGGCGGAGTTCGTCGCGCAGTGGCTTGACGCCGTTCCGGTGGGAGCGAATCTCGCGCGGCTGCCGCAAATGCTGGTCACGGATCTGCTGTCCGGCGGCGAGATGTCTGAGTTGATCGGCGACGATGCGGCGTTGCTGTCGATTCGCGACCGGCTTGTCGCGCAGCATGATCCGGCGCGGGCGGCAGGGCCGCTCGACTCGGAACTGGCCGAGATCAAGCAGGCGCTCGCGAAGGCCGACGCTGCGGCAGCCGGCGCCGCACACGCGTTGGCGACACGGCTTCTCGTGTTGGTCGCTCAGCCGCTCGGCGATGCCGCGATCGTCACCGATTTCATATTCGGCCTTGCGGGTGCGCATTGGGAGTTGTTGCGCGCGGCCTGCAACTGGACGCGCGATGACGACCGACGCTTCATGCAGCTCGCGGATGAAACGTCGAAGCGCGCGGTGGAGCGCGGCGAAGAGGCTTCTCAAGGCGACAAGACTCTCGAGCGAATTGGGCTCGTGGATTCCGAACTCATTGCACGGTTTCGGTCTCACTACGGCGAGGGCACGCAGGCCATGAAAGAGGTCGGCACGAGCATCGGCGATCGTTTGATCGCGATCACGCAGCGCTGCGCGTAAGTCATCTGAGAAAAAGCGCGCGTCGAACGTAGATTCCGGATACGCCGGCGTGCGCGCAAAACGATTCCACGAATCCGCGAGATGGTGATTTCTTTCGTAAAAAAATTCCGATCGCGCTCGATAGACTATTTCCAATGTGCTCCTGCTCGACATGACGCGAAAACGTCTCGGCAGACGGGCAGGCGCGTGGGGCACGCGGCAATTCAACACTCGGAGTGGTTTCCATGCATGACGGCGGTACGCAATGGCGCGACGTGAAATCCGATCTGGAGGCGGCGGCCGAATGTGCGCTCGATCTGGCACGACGAGCAGGGGCCGACGGCGCTCGTGTCGAGGTCGATCATGTCGAATCGCGGACGGCAACCGTACGCAACCGGATGCCGACCGAGCGGAGCCTTCGACTGTCTTCATCTGTCTCGCTCGCGGTCTATCGCAATGGCCGACGCGGCGCGACGACCTCGTCCGATTTGTCCCCCGGCGGCCTCGCCGGTGCGGTGGCGGCCGCCATCGACATCGCGTCGGTCACGGACGTCGATGCTGCTGCCGGCCTGGCCCCGGCGGACTTGCTCGCCAGGGACTTCATCGATCTGGACTTGTATCATCCGCTCGATCTGTCGCTCGATGACATGCTCGACGATGCCCGTCGCGCGGAAGAGGCCGCATTTTCCACGAGCCCCGCCATCGTGACGACCAACGGCGCCAGCGTCGGGACTTCCGCGGGGCTGTCGCTGCTCGCGACCAGCGAGGGATTCGGGCACAGCGTGCCGTGGTCCGCGCATTTCGTGTCGTGCATGCCTGTCGCGGCCGGCACTGGCGAGAAACAGCTGGGATTCTGGAGCGACGGCGCGCGCGCTTATGCCGATCTCGACGCACCCGCGCGGATCGGCACGCAAGCCGCAACGCGCGCGCTCGCGCTGCTGGGCGGCACGCAGATTGAAACGCAGCGTTGCCCCGTGTTGTTCGAGCCGATGGCCGCGATGTCGCTGCTCGGCGAGTTCGTCAACGCGGCATCCGGCGATGCGCTTTATCGGGCGGGCTCGTACTTGACTCGCCGTCTCGGCACCCCAGTCTTTGCCGATCACATTCAGTTGTACGAAGATCCATTCGTCTCCAGGGGAATGGCGAGTCGCTGCTTCGACTCCGATGGCGTTGCCGTCTCTCGGCGATCGGTCGTCGACGCGGGCGTGTTGCGCGGCTATTTTCTTGGCTTGTACGCGGCCCGGCGTCTCGGCATGGCGCCGACCGGCAACGGCTGGGGCCCGCACAACCTCGAAGTGCGCAGTGCGAAAACCGCGAACTCGGACGGGATCGACGCGATGCTGGAGAGGCTCGATCGCGGCCTGTTCGTCACCGAGATGGCAGGCGGCGGCGTAAATCGGCTGACCGGCGATTTCTCGCGTGCCGCGAAGGGGTTCTGGGTGGAGAACGGCCAGATCCGTTTTCCGGTCACCGGCATCACGATCGCGTCGAATCTGAATGCGATGTTTTCCGGCCTGCTCGCCGTGGGGGCCGACACCGTGACCAGAGGAAGCTTCCGCACGGGTTCGTGGCTGATCGATGAAATGAGAATCGGCGGCAGCTGACGCGCGCGATGCGCGGCCATCCTTTCCTGTCACATACCGGTACGACACCATGCTGGACACGCACGAAACCCTGACTGACACCCGCGGCCCCTCGCTCCACGACATGCGTCGCGCGGCGTATGCCGGGCTGCTCGACAAATACGGCATCGACGAAACGCATTTGTTCGCCGCGCTGAACAGCGCGCTCGGGCAGTCCGGCGACTTCGCCGACATCTATCTGAAGGAGTCGATCGCCGAATCGTGGTCGCTCGAAGGCGGCGCCGTGCGGGGCGGCGCCTGGCAGTGCGATTCGGGATTCGGCATTCGCGTGCTGAACGGCGAGGAGACGACGTTCGCAAGTTCGCAACGAATCGGGGCGGACGCGTTGCGCACGATCGCGCGGCAGATTCGGTCGGGACCGGAGGTTCTTTCCCGCGTAACGCCTCGCGGCGAACCAGCCGGCTCCGCGGCGGCGCGATCGATCTATCTTCCGAGCGCCTCACTCGGCGCGATCGGCGCGGAGCGGAAACTCGCGCTGCTCAAGCGCGTCGACGAACTGGCGCGTTCGAAGGATCGGCGCGTGGTTGAGGTCAACGCCATGCTCGCCGCGACGCACGAGACGGTGTGGATCGCGCGTTGCGACGGACTCGGCGTCGGCGACGTGCGACCCATGCTGCGACTGGCGATCAACGTTCGGGTCAAATCGGGCGACCGGGTCGAAAGCGCGAGCGGCGGGATCGGCGGCCGCTACGGGCTCGCTTCGTGGTCGGACGACGACCTCCGCGCGCTGGTGTACGACCGCGTCGAAGCCGCGCTGACGAAACTCGATGCACGGCCCGCGCCGGCGGGGACGATGACCGTCGTCGTCGGGCCGGGCTGGAACGGCGTGCTGTTGCACGAAGCCGTGGGCCATGGTCTCGAGGCCGACGGCATACGGCGCAAGACCTCGGTGTTCGCGGGCCGCGTCGGCGAGCAAGTGGCGGCGCGCAACGTCACCATCGTCGACGACGGCACGCTCGAAGGCCGCCGTGGGTCGCTCAATGTCGACGACGAGGGCTGTCCGACGCAACGCACGGTGTTGATCGAGGACGGCGTGTTGCGCGGCTGCATGCAGGATTCGCTCAACGCGCGCCTGATGAACATGCGGCCGACGGGCAATGGCCGCCGCGAGGGCTATGCGGTGTTGCCGATGCCGCGCATGACCAACACGTTCATGCTCAACGGCGATCGCGAGCACGACGAGATCATTGCGTCGGTGAAACGCGGGATATACGTGGCGGGGCTCGAGGGCGGGCAGGTCGACATCACGAGCGGGCAGTTCGTGTTCGAGGCGTCGGAAGCATTCCTGATCGAAAACGGCAAGCTCTGCACACCCGTGAAAGGCGCGACGATCACCGGCAACGGGCTGGAAACGATCCAGAAAATCAGCATGGTCGGCAACAACCTCGAACTCGACACGGGCCGCGCCGTGTGCGGCAAGGCCGGCCAGTCGGTGCCGGTGAGCGTGGGGCAGCCTACCGTTCGGGTGGACGACATGACGGTGGGCGGCACGGCATGACGAATGCGTGCGGACGGATGGCGAACCGAAGATGAGAGGGTGGACGCAGCGTCTCGACCAGTCGAGGGTCCGGTCGCGGGCGGACAAGACGGAACTTCTGCCTTTACCGAAGGCCATTCGCGACGCGCTTTCGCTGGAGTATCACCTTCAGCTCGAAGCGCTGCGCGCCGGGGCCGGTTCGCTGACCGCGCTGCGCATCTTGTTGCGCGTGGCGATGGCCGCCGCGATGCTGCGCGAGCTCGGCTACGGCGGGCAACGCCTGCATGCGTGCGACGAATACGAGCGCATCGCCGGCGATGCCTATGAATCGGGAGAGGAAGGCCGCTACGGATTCGATCCGGCCGCCTTTTGCGCGTTCGCGGCGCTCGTGACGGATCACGACGCGCAACTCGAGACGGTGCCCGTCCGGGTGATCGACATCGTCGCACGGCAACTGGAGCGACCCGGCGCGGCGCAGTGAAAGCGGCACGTTCGCGACCACGAACGGCAGGGAAGAAGGTCAGCCGGCAGCCGAGCGCCGACGCGGGTGCCGCCGGCTCATGTCATCAGATAGCACTGCGTCAAGGCATGCGCGATATATTTGCGCACCATGCTCACCGACACGCCGAGCCGCTCGGCGATCTCAGCGTGCGTGAGGCCGTCGATCTGACTCAGCACGAAAGCGCTTTTCGCGTTGGGTGACAGGCCGTTCAACGCCTGATCCACGAGCAAGAGCGCCTGTGTCACTTCCGCCATGCTTTCCGCCGATGGGGTGACGGCTTCTTCCCGATGGGCGAGCGTTTCCAGGTACGCGCGTTCCAGGTCGCGGCGGCGCCACATTTCATAGGTGAGGCGCTGGGCGATGACCGTGAGAAAGGCGCGTGCATCGCGCACCGCTGTCAGGTCCTGCATACCGGCAAGTTCCGCGAACGATGACGACGCGAGATCCTCCGCATCGGCAGGCGAGCCGACGCGCCTTTGCAGTTTCGACTTCAGCCATGCATAGCTCGCGCGGAATTCACTCGTCAGCCATGCCGCGCGCGAGCGCGTGCGTTCGTCGTCGACATCGCATCTCGTGGGGGAGCCACTGATCGGTGAACTGTAATTCATATGAAACGGATTCCTGGACCTGCGGCGTCAAGGCACGCAAGCGTGCATGAAAACAGCACATGAAGAAGCGCACATTATTTGCGCCGCCACGCCTCTGGAAGTGACAACGCCTCTGCGCAGCGCCCAGGCTTGAGTATGCCATTACAAAAACCACCCGAGTCAAAGTGGTTTGAAACCAACGCAATATTTTGCGCCGTCGTTTCGCCGTCGAAGGACCATGCCGTCGTCGCTCGATAAGTCTGACGAATACGCGAACGATACGGACACCGCATCATCGGGGAACCAAGGAATCGTCGAATCGTCATAAGGTCACGTTCGGAACGCAAGCGGCGAATTCGCGGCATCCCGAGTGCGACGTGACGATCGCCGTCGAGCTTCGGCGACGTAGAGTCCGACCGCGGACGCCGCGTGATCCTTGCTCGCGACAGGCGTCGAGTGCGGTCGGCGTGTCGGACGTTCCGTTATTGACAACGGCGCGTATCGACACGCGAATGAAGGACCGCGATTACACGAGACTAGGGGAGTGAGCCAAACATCTATTGGCTTTCAGGGGCAGCGCCAGCCCGTTGTCAGCATGAACAGGCTCCATGCGCCAATTGCCGCGCGACCTGCTTCACTCCGCATCGTCAATGCGGCCCGTCGTGCCTGATCCCAGCCGCATCGAGCTGCCGAAGTTTCGCGTACAGCGTCGTGCGCGAAATGCCGAGCTGCCGTGCGGCCGCCGACACGTTGCCGTCGTGCTCGTCGAGCGCGCGGCGGATCGCTTCGAGCGACTGTTCGTGCAGGCTCGCCTGCGGGCCGGCGGCCGACGCGACGTTGCACACGTCGGCAGCGTCTTCGAGCACATCGGCGTGCCGCGCCCTGGTCGCGCGATCGAGCGGCGCACGCACGGTGCGCACCCATACGTGGCTACCATCGTCGCGCGCGATCCGCTGCGGCGTACGTGCCGGTGTCAGCAACCGGCGCTGCTGCGCGGGCGTCGCGCCCGGAAACAGTTGCCGGAGATCGACCGGCGCCACCGGCCCGGCGGGCGCGAGATCGAGCATCTGGCGGGCCAGGCGGCTCACCGCGCGCACGCGGCCCGCTTCGTCGAGCGCGATGACGCCGGCGAGCGGCGTGCCGAGCCAGCGCGGATCGAATTGCACCTGCAGCAGATGGCAGTCGCGCAGCATTGCATAGAGCCGCTGTTCGGCGGACAGCGATGCGTGCCGGAATGACTCGCGCAGCTGCGCGATATTACGCCGGCCGACGCCGGTGATATCGAGCGCGCCGATCACTTCGCCGTCGAAGCCCACCAGCGGCACCGCGAGACAGAACACCCGTGACAACTCGTCGAGATAGTGCTGCGCGCCCGCGACGACGGTTTCGGCGCCGTCGTGAATCACGCAGCTCGGCGCGGTCGTGCCGATGTTCGGTTCGACGATCCGGCGCCCGGCGACGATCGGCGTGAGCAGCGCGTCGTCGCATTGCGGGCTGCGGCGCGCATGGACGATCGTGCCGTGCGGATTGACGCACATGATCGTCCATTCGCTGCCGCCGAATGCGGCCCACAGCGGCTCGATCTCCTGTGCGACGCAGCGGGTGAGCCGCCGGTCCGCGCGCGATTCGGCGGGTTCGCGCTGCATTTCATAGCGGGCGGTTTGCCAGGGCCGCAGCCCGGCGTCGCGCGAACGCAGCCACGAACGCGCGACGCTGGCCGGCAACGCCGTTTCCGGCAGCGGCTCGCCCGCGGCGAAGCGGGCGCGGAGCCGGTCGAGGTCGACCGGCCGTGAAAGGGATTCAGGGGCCGTGTTCACGCTGCGCTCCATTTGAAGTCGAGGTCCGGGCCAGGCGTGGCGGCCTGGCGTGTCGCGCGAATGCGTAATATAGCCCGGTGCCCGAAGGCGGGTATTTTCCCCGGAAGGGGCGCCGCCGTGTGCGTCGGCGTGCGGCCGGCGGCGCCTGTTGCGTTCAATGCGGCAAACGCAGGATCGGCTTGAGCGTGATCCCCTTGCTGCTGTCTTCCGCCGCCTGGTTGATCTGGTCGAGCGGATAGAACTTTACCAGCCGGTCGAACGGAAACCGCCCTTGCAGATGCAGTTGCACGAGTTGCGGAATGAACGTCTGCGGCACGCTGTCGCCTTCGACGATGCCGCGGATCGTGTGGCCGCCGAGCAGCAGGCTGTTCACGTCGAATTCGGCCCGGGTGCCGAGCTTCGGCGCGCCGACCACGCCCATCGTGCCGCGCGAGCCGAGCGCGTCGATCCCTTGCGACAACACCGCCGGCAGCCCGGTCGATTCGAGCGCGAAGTCGACGCCGCCGCCGGTGATCTCCCGGATCGCGTCGACCACGTCGACCTCCCGGCTGTTGAGCGCGTGCGTCGCGCCGAGTTCCAGCGCCAGCGCGAGCCGCGACGGTACGATGTCGACCGCGATGATCGTCGTTGCGCCGGCGATGCGCGCGGCCATCACCGCGCTCATCCCGACCGCGCCCGCGCCAAAGCTCGCGAAGCTGCTGCCGGTGCGCACCGCGAGCGAATTGATGACGGCGCCCGCACCGGTCTGGATCCCGCAGCCGAGCGGGCCGAGCAGTTCGAGCGGCGCTTCCTTCGGCACCTTGATCGCGTTGTTCTCGCGGGCGAGCGCGTAGCTCGCGAACGACGACTGCGCGAAGAAATGATCGTGCAGCGGCTGGCCGGATTCGTCGCGAAGCGCGGTCTGCCCGTCCGCGTCGGCGCCGCCGAAGTTCAGCGCGAAAAACTGCCGGCAATACGCGCCGTGACCGCCGACGCACGACGTGCAGTGGCCGCACGCGCCGTAGGTCAGCACGACGTGGTCGCCCGCGGCGAGTGTCTTCACGTTCGGGCCGACCGCCTCGACCACGCCGGCGCCCTCGTGACCGAGCACGGCCGGCAGCGGCACCGGATAGTACTGGTCGCGCACGATCAGGTCGGTATGGCACAAGCCGGTCGCGACGACGCGCACCAGCACTTCGTCGCCGCGCGGCGCGCGGATGCGGGCCGCTTCGATCGAGAAGGGCGCGCCGGCGGCGCGCGCGACGGCCGCGGTGACGGCGCGTGTGTCGTGTTCGGTGTACATGGTCGGTCTCCTCGTCAAATCGGATACGGTGGCGCTTCGCCCTTGATCGTCAGCCACTGCCACTGCGTGAATTCCTCCCAGTTTGCCGCACCGCCGATGCTCGAGCCATTACCCGATGCGCCGACACCGCCGAACGGGTTGATCACTTCATCATTGACAGTCTGGTCGTTGATGTGCAGCAGTCCCGTGTTCAGGCGCTCGCCGATTTGCAGCGCGCGGCCGACGTCGGCGGACAGGATCGCCATCGACAGCCCGTATTCGGTCCGGTTCGCGAGCGCGATCGCGTCCTCGTCGGTATCGAACGGCACGACGATCGCGACCGGCCCGAAAATTTCCTCGTCGAACGCCGGATTGCCCGGCGCGACGCCGCTCAGCACGGTCGGCTCGAAGAACAGGCCGCGATGGCCGCCGCCCGTCTCGACGCGTGCGCCCGCGCGGCGGGCCGCGTCGACCAGGTTCGCCGCATGGTCGCGTTGCGCGGCGTTGATCAGTGGGCCGAGACCGACGTCGCCGCCGGCCGGGTCGCCGACGCGCAGGCTGCGCGCCTTCTCGACGAGCTTCGCGACGAAGCGGTCGTGAATCGCGCGCTGCACGAGCACGCGGCCGGTCGCCATGCAGATCTGGCCTTGATGCAGATACGCACCCCATGCGGTGTTCGCGACCGCGCGGTCGAGGTCGGCATCGTCGAGCACGATCAGCGAATTCTTGCCGCCGAGTTCGAGCGATACCTTCTTCAGGTGGCGGCCGGCGGCTTCGCCCACCTTGCGTCCGGCCGCGGTGGAGCCGGTGAACTGGATCATCGCGACGTGCGGATCGGCGACCAGCGCCGCGCCGGCTGCGCCGTCGCCGGGCAGCACGTGCAGCACGCCTTCGGGCAGGCCGGCGAGCTCGAACACGCGGGCGATCGCGACGCCGCCGCACACGGCGGTGCGCGGATCGGGCTTCAGCACGACCGCGTTGCCGAGCGCGAGCGCGGGTGCCACCGCGCGTATCGCGAGGTACAGCGGGAAATTGAACGGCGAGATCACGCCGACCACGCCGCGCGGGCGGCGGCGCGCGAGCGACAGCCGGCCGGCCGCTGATGGCAGCACTTCGCCGGCCGCGCGAGATGGCAGCCCGGCCGCTTCGTGCAGCGCCTTGATCGTGACGGACGTTTCGAATGCAGCCTTCGCGCGCGTCGAGCCGCTTTCGCGCACGAGCCAGTCGACGATCGCATCGGCGTGCGTTTCGGCGACGGCTGCGGCGCGGCGCAGGACGGCTGCGCGGTCGTCGTAGGGCAGGGCGAACCAGGCGGGCTGGGCGCGGTGCGCGGTAGCTGATGCTTCGGCGATGGCCGAGCTGTCGGCAAGACCGATGCGGCCGAGCGTGTTGCCGGTCGCCGGCTCGATCACGTCGGCCGCCTGTGGGCTTGCGTGCCAGCGTCCGTTGAAGGTCTTGCCGCGCCAGATGTCGGTGTCGAACAGTGCGGGGGTGTTGCTATCCATGTGCGCTCCTGGGGATTTCGGATCGGCCGGATCGTTGCGTGAGCGTCGATCGGCATGCGCGCGAGGGTAGGGGACGGCGGTGAAACGGGGGTATCCGGGTTTTTTCCCATCCGTCGCGCCCGCATGGATTGGCGGG
>NZ_JACFYV010000070.1:0-30541 GCF_016759955.1 Burkholderia sp. KCJ3K979 | reverse complement strand
GCACCCGCCGGCGGCACGTCGGTCACGAAGCCGATCCGCGTGAGGCCTGCGGCCTGCGCGGCGCCCATCACCTGCGCGATCACGTCGTAGCGCGTCGCGCGCGACGCACGCAGCCGCAGCTCGGGCGGCGCGGCGCCCGCGGCGGCGGCCTTGAACCGCGCGGGCAGCGCGTCGAGCGCCACCGGTGCGTCGTCCCAGTAGAGCTTGCCCGCGTCGTCGATCGACAGGGTGACGGATTGCGGCGTGTCGCGCGCGACACTCGCCGCGACCTTTGGCAGGTCGAGCCGGATCGCGTGCGTCATCAGCGGCGCGGTGATGATGAAGATGACGAGCAGCACGAGCATCACGTCGATCAGCGGCGTCATGTTGATCTCCGCCATCGGCGCGGACGTCTTGTGGTGCTCGAGCCCGCCGAATGCCATGGTCGTTCCTCCGGAGCCGGCGCGTCAGGCGCCCTGCGCGCACACGAAGACGTGCAGATCGCGTGCGAAGCCGTCGAGTTCCTCGGCGAGTTGCCGGACGAGCCGGCCGAGGATGTTGTACGCGAGCACCGCGGGAATCGCGACGACCAGCCCGAACGCGGTCATGATCAGCGCCTCGCCGACCGGCCCCGCGACGTTCTCGATCTGCGCCTGCCCGCTCGCGGCGATGCTGCCGAGTGCGTGATAGATGCCCCATACGGTGCCGAGCAGCCCGACGAACGGCGCGGTGCTGCCGATCGACGCAAGCAGCACCTGGCCGAATTCGAGGCGCCGCTGCGAGCGCAGCATCGCGTGACGCAACGCGCGCAGCACGCGTTCGCTACGCTCGACGCGCGCGGCCAGCGCGGTGGGGTCGTGGTCGTCGGCCGCATCGCGCGCGGCTTCGGCGAGCGGCACGAACACGCGCTCGCGATCGGCGCCGGCCAGCGCGGCGATACCCGCGTCGAGCGACGGCGCGCGCCAGAACGCGGCAAGCGCGCGCGGCCCCTGCCGCTTCGCGCGGACCAGCAGCCAGGCTTTCATGAAGAGGAAGCACCAGCTGGCGACCGACATCGCCAGCAGCACATAGGAGACGGCGTGCGTGATCGCATCGCCGCTTTCGAGGTAGTGGACAACGCCGGTGGGAATCGCCATCGGAGTTTCCTCGCGGTGTCAGCGCAGGCCGAGCACGTCCTGCATGTCGAACAGGCCGGCGCCGCGCGCCGACAGGAAGCGCACCGCACGCAACGCGCCCTGCGCGTACGACACGCGGCTCGACGACTTGTGCGTGATCTCGATGCGCTCGCCGATCCCGGCGAACAGCACGGTGTGGTCGCCGACGATGTCGCCGCCGCGCACCGCGGCAAAGCCGATCGACGACGGGTCGCGCTCGCCCGTCACGCCGTGGCGGCCGTACACCGCGCAGTCGTCGAGCGAGCGGCCGAGCGCGCCGGCGACGGCTTCGCCCATCATCAGCGCGGTGCCCGACGGCGCATCGACCTTGTGGCGGTGATGCGCTTCGATGATCTCGATGTCGTAGCCGTGCGAGAAATGCTGCGCCGCGAATTCGAGCAGCTTCAGCGTGACGTTCACGCCGACGCTCATGTTCGCCGCGAACACGATGCCGATCTTCGCCGCCGCGCCCTGCAGTTCGGCCTTCTGCTCGGCGGTGAAGCCGGTCGTGCCGATCACGAGCTTCACGTCGTGGCGCAGCGCGGCCTCGATATGGGCCATCGTGCCTTCCGGACGCGTGAAATCGATCAGGTACTCGGCCTGCGCGAACACGGCGTCGAGGTCGTCGGTCAGCTTGATCCCGGTGTCCTTGCCGAGGAACGCGCCGGCGTCCTGCCCGAGGAACGGCGAACCGGCGCGGTCGAGCGCGCCGACGAGCTGCGCGTCGGCATCGTTGAGAACGGCTTCGATCAGCATCCGGCCCATTCGGCCCGATGCGCCGGCAATCGCAATCTTCATGGCTTTCTACACGACAAGTCTAAAGGCGGGCGGCGCATGCCGCCCCGTTTCCGCACGCCGGCCGCTTACTGCGCCGGTGCGGTGAGCGGCTGGTTCTGCAGGTTGTCCGAGCCTTGCGGGCCGACCGGCGGCGACGCTTCGTTCGACACGTTCGGCTGCGGCGGACGATGGAACTGGAACTGCGGCTGGATCGCCGGCGCGGCGCCCGGCGGCTGCCCACCCGGCACCGGCGCGCCGCCCGAAGCCTGCGCAGCCGGCGTGAACCGGCGCGAACCCGAACCCTGCCCCGACACCTGGTTGGTCGCGCGGTTCGCCGCGCGCGCCGCCTGGGCGTTCGCATCCTGGTCGACCACCGCGCCGGACGCCGGCACCGTGGCCGGGCTCGCGGCAGCGGCAGCCTGCGCAGCGCTTGCGGCGCTCGCGGCCGCAGCGGCTTCGGAAGCCTTCTTCGCCGCGGCAGCGGCCTTCGCCTTCTTGCCGCCGCGATCGCCGTCGATGTCGGCCAGCAGGTCGAGTTCGGACGGCAGGTTGTCGGCGCCGGTCCAGCTCGCGACGCGATCGCCGGAGAAGTTGACCACGAGGTCACGCTGCTGGACGATCGACGTCGAGCCGCGCTTGAAGTAGAAGAGGTAATCCCAGCGATCCGCGTGGAACATGTCCGCCAGCAGCGGCGTGCCGAGCAGCGCGCGGACCTGCTCGCGCGTCATGCCGGCCTGCAACTGTGCGGCTTTCTCCTGCGACACGAAGTTGCCCTGCACGACGGTGATCCGATACGGCGTGATGCTCTGCGCAATGCGCTGCGTCACGCTGTCGTACGACGAACAACCCGCCAGCGCGACAACGGCGGCGGCAGCGATGATGGCACTCCGCATGCGACTCCTCTGAAAGTGCGAAAGCGATTCTGGGATCATTTCCTTCACCGTGCTGGCCCGCGTGCAGGCCGCGCGTATATCTGGAACGGCGAAAAGCCGGTAACATTGAAGCCCTGCATTGTACTCTAGGGATGCCTAGCCATGACCAATCCGACGGATCTCAAGAATATCGGGCTAAAGGCCACCCTACCGCGCCTCAAGATTCTCGAGATCTTCCAGCAGAGCCCCGTGCGCCACCTGACGGCCGAAGACGTCTACCGCAACCTGCTCAACGAGCAGCTCGACATCGGGCTCGCCACCGTCTACCGCGTGCTGACGCAGTTCGAGCAGGCCGGCCTGCTGTCGCGCAGCAACTTCGAATCCGGCAAGGCGGTGTTCGAGCTGAACGAAGGTTCGCACCACGACCACCTCGTGTGCCTCGATTGCGGCCGCGTCGAGGAATTCTTCGACGCCGAGATCGAGAGCCGCCAGCAGGCGATCGCGAAGGAGCGCGGCTTCCGGCTCCAGGAGCATTCGCTCGCGATGTACGGTTCGTGCACGACCGAGAACTGTCCGCACCGCAAGCACTGAAGCGCGCCACCCGTACACGCAGCACGGCCCGGCCGGCATCTCGCCGCCCGGGCCGTGTGCTTTTTCGGCGCGCCTGCCGCGCGCCCGGCATGCTTACGAAAGCCCTTCGGCGTCCGCGCAGGCCGGCTCGAAATCGAGCGCCCACGCGCGTTCCAGCGGGATCTCGTCGCAGTTCGGCTGCGGGCCGCCGCGATCGACGATCACGAAATCGCTGACCGTGTCGAGCGCGAGCAGCGGATGGTGCCAGACGCCCTTCGCATAATTGACGCCCTGCCAGCCCTCGGCCAGGAACGCGCGCATCGCGTCGGGCCGGAATTCGCCGGCCGGCGCGACGACGATCGCGTAGCGCGACACGGCGGCCAGCGGGATGAACGCCTGGCTGCCGTGCGGATGACGCTCCATCAGCGTGACCGCGACCGGCAACGCGCGCGGCTGCGCGCGAAACACGCTGACGAGCGGCCGGCCGCCGTCCGCGCAGACGTCGATCGTCGCGAGATCGTGAAAGCGCTCGGTCGTGCCGCCGTTGATCGGGAAATGCCGCGCGCCTTCGAGCGCGATCACGTCGCCGAACGGCGCGAACGCTTCGCGGGTCAGGCGCTCGACGCGCAGGATCGGAGTTCCGCTCATGCCGCTGCCCTCCTTCAAGCCGGCTCGCCCCACAGACGCAGGCGCGACACGCCGCCGTCCGGGAAGATGTTGAAGCGCACGTGCGTGACGGGGCCGAGCGCCGCGAGCGCGTCGAACGTGTGGACGTGGTCCATCTGCAGCTTCTGCTCGCCGAGCAGTTCGGCCCAGAACATCGCCTGCGTGACGAGCGAATCGTCGGTGCCGCCCGTGACGTGCGCGGCCTGCAGCGAGCAGCGGTCGGGGAAATTGCCCTTGAAGAACGCCGTGTCGACCTCGACGCGCCGGATGATGCCCGGCCGCGCGAGCGCGACGATCGCCCAGTCGTTGCCGGGCTCGCGGCGGCGCCGCGTTTCCCAGCCGTCGCCCATGTTCACGCCGCGCCCCGGCATCAGCATCTGCGACGCCGGGCCGAAGTGCTGGTTGTTCGCGGCCACCAGATAACCGCCGTTCTCGATCGCCGCGAGATCGACGAGCTCGCCGGCCGGCACGTGGCGCCAGTCGCGCTGCGGCTGGCCGTACACGCGCAGCCGCGCGAGCCCGCCGTCCGGGTACAGGTTCACGCGCAGGTGCGTGACCGGCCGCGCGTCGTCGACGCTCACGTAGTGATGCGAATTGCCCTGCAGCGTCGTCGCGGGAACGATCGTGCGCCATTCGGCATCGTCCGGCGGCGTGTCGCCGTCCACCGCGCAGGCCTCGATCGACGCGGCCGGCGGGAAGTTGCCGGTGAAGTGGCTCGTATCGAGATCGACGCCGTAAATCACGCCCGGCCGCGCCAGACGCACCACGCAGAAGTCGTGGCCGGTCGTGCGCTTGCGGCGCGTTTCCCAGCCGTCCATCCATTTGCCGTGGTCGTCGTACTTGCCGGGAATGAACACGGCCGGCTCGGGATTGAGCATGCGCTCCTTCGGCGCGAAGAATTCGTCGCTGGCGAAGAGCGCCTGCGCGCCCAGGCGCGGATCGGCGAGGTTCATGTAGCGCCGCGTGAAAGCCGGCGCGTTCGGATCGAGGATGGGGGCTGCCATGTCGTCTCCATTATTTTGAGAAGCGCCGGCGCGTCATCACGCCGGTCGCAGGAAATTCGGTCGCGCGAGGCGGCCGGGGAAGCCGCGCCGCGCGCGTGTCGGGTTCAGAGCGCGTGGGCCTGATCGCCCGCGACCGGGGCGGCGCCGCCCGGCACATCGGCCACGTAGCGCAGCTCGCGGTTCAGCACGCGCTTCGCGCGGGCACGGTCGATGTCGTTCTCCCACACCGCGACCACCACCGTCGCGACACAGTTGCCGATCAGGTTGGTCAGCGCGCGGGCGATGCCGACGAACCAGTCGACCGGCAGGATCAGCACGAGGCCGAGCACCGGAATCGCGGGGATCGCCGACAGCGTCGCCGCGAGAATCACGATCGCCGAGCCGGGGATGCCGTGCGCGCCCTTCGACGTGACGAGCGACACGAGCAGCACGACGATCAGGTCGTGCGTGGACAGCGGCGTGTTGGTGGCCTGCGCGATGAACAGCACGGCGAGCGTCAGGTAGATCGAGAAGCCGTCGAGGTTGAACGAATAGCCGGTCGGGATCACGAGGCCGACCGTCGAATCCTTGATCCCCATGTATTCGAGCTTGCTCATCACCTGCGGCAGCACCGCGTCCGACGACGCCGTGCCGAGCACGATCGACAGTTCCTCGCGCAGGTAGCGGATCAGCTTGAACACCGAGAAGCCCGCGAGCCGCATCACCGCGCCGAGCACGACCGTGACGAACACGAAGCAGCTCAGGTAGAACACCGCGACCAGATAGCCGAGCTGCTTGAGCGACGCGACGCCGTACTTGCCGGTCGTGAACGCGATCGCGCCGAGCACGCCGAGCGGCGCGAGCTTGATGATGAAGCCGATGATCTTGAAGAACACGTGCGACAGCTCCTCGATCAGGCTGTTCACGCGCTGCGCCTTGTCGCCGAGCAGCGACAGCGCGGAGCCGAACAGCACCGCGAACACGAGGATCTGCAGGATGTCGCCCTTCGCGAACGCGTCGATCGCGGTCTCGGGGATGATCTTCATCAGGTAGCCGGCCGTGTCCTTCAGGCTTTCGGCGTTCTTCGCGTACGTCGACAGCGATGCCGCGTCGAGCGAGCGCAGGTCGATGTTCATCCCGACGCCCGGGCGCGTGACCCACGCGAGCACGAGCCCGATGCCGAGCGCGAGCGTCGTCATCACCTCGAAGTAGACGACGGCCTTCAGGCCGACCCGGCCGACCTTCTTCAGATCGCCCGCATTGGCCATTCCGCTGACCACGACGCAGAACACGATCGGGCCGATCACCATCTTGATCAGCTTCAGGAATCCGTCGCCGAGCGGTCGTAGCGACTCGGCGAAGTGCGGGAAGAACGCGCCGAGCGCGACCCCCAGTATCAATGCGACGACTACCCGGCCAAACAGCGAATTGAGGAATTTCGACACGGCGCTCTCCCGATCCAACGGTTGCAGTTTCGTCTGTTCATACTGGTAAGACCAGTGATGTTATGGTGGATAGTAGGAAGCCGATATAGTGGCGTCAAGGACCGACAAAATAGGGATTTCCCGCCCCTGTGCGCTCCTTTGCGGCGCCCCGCCAAGGGGCAGATCGTGGCTTTCCCGTAGCGCGGTCATGCACCGCCCGCGTGCGGATTACAATGCCGGTCAGACCGGCCATCGTTCACATCATGAAAAACGTTCCGCATACCGTGACCGACGCCGCCATCGCGACGATCCGCGACCGGATCGAGGCAGGCGTCTATCCGGTCGGCAGCCTGCTGCCGGCCCAGCGCCAGCTCTCCGAGGAGCTGGAGATCAGCCGCGCGTCGCTGCGCGAGGCCCTGTCGACGCTCGAGGCGCTCGGGATGCTGCGCATCCGCGCGGGCAAGGGCGTGTACGTCGAAAGCGCGCAGGCGTCCGCCGCGCATCCGTGGCAATTCGCCGAGCAGTCGTCCCCGCCCGATACGTACCAGATGCGCTATGCGCTCGAGGGCTTCGCCGCGCGGATGGCCGCGCACGTCGTCAGCGACGAAGACATCGCGTGGTTCGAGGACAATCTCGCCGACCTGCACGTCGCGCTGACCGAAAGCGCGCTCGACGAGGCATCGCGGCTCGATTTCGACTTCCACATGCGGATCATCCATCTGGCCGGCAACGCGGCGATCGAATCGATCCTGCGCAGCAGCGCGGACATCATGAAGGAAAGCCAGCGCATGCCGTTCTACCGGCGCGAACTGCTGCTGTCGACGTGGCACGAGCACCGCGCGATCGTCGACGCGCTGATCGCGCGCGATGCGGCCGCGGCCGGCACCGCGATCGAAACGCACATCGCGAACGCGGCGCAGCGCGCGGGCGTCTTCTTTCCGACGCCCGGCGCGTAATCCTCCCGCGCCGCCGCCCGGCCTTTCGCCCGGCCGGTCCGGTCACCGTTCCGACGGATCGCGATACGCGAGCACGCGCTCGATGAATGCGCGCGCCGCGACGCTGCGGTACGCGCCCTTGCGCGTGAGCAGCGCGGCCGTGCGCGTCGGCAACGGCGGATCGATCTCCAGCGCGCACAGGTCGCCGCTCTCGCGCGCGACCGCGTCGGGCAGCACCGTCGCGAGCCGGCCGCGCCGCACGAGTTCCAGCACCGAAGTAACCGTATTCGTCTCGATCGCGACCAACGGCCGCGCGCCGTGCTCGACGAAATACCGGTCGATGCGCTCGCGCGTCGCGAACGCGCGGCTCAGCAGCACCAGCGGCTCGCCGCCGAGCTCGGCCGGCGTGAGCGCACGGCGACGGCGCGCGAGACGATGCGTGCGGCCCGTCACCAGCGCGAGCGGCTCGTCCCACAGCGGCAGCGCTTCGATGTCCGGCGCACGCGGTGGCATGAACGCGAAGCCGGCGTCGAGCCGGTCGTCGGCGAGCAACGCCTCGATGCGCTCCTGCGGCATCGCGTCGATCGTCAGCGCGATGTTCGGATGGTCGGCATGGAATGCGTCGATCAGCGAGCCGCTCAGGTAGGCCGCGAAAGTCGGCATCATCGCGAGCCGCAACGAGCCGCTGCCAAGCTCGGCGACGTCGTGCAGCGCGCGCTGCCCGGTATCGAGCGCGTGCAGGGCGGCGCGCGCATGGCGTGCATAGACCTCGCCGAATTCGGTGAGCTGCACCGTGCGGCCCGAGCGGTCGAACAGCTGCACACCGAGCGTGTCCTCGAGCTGACGGATCTGCTGCGACAGCGTCGGCTGCGACACGTGCAGCGCGTCGGCCGCGCGCGTGAAACTGCGCTGCTCGGCGACGGCAAGGAAATAGCGGATGTGGCGGAGAAGCATCGCGGCCAACGTATTGGTTTTGCCAATGGAGACTATAACGATCCAGTCTTGGACGCTATGAGTCGATGCCCGCATCATACGCACATCCGCTTCCGTGCAACGCCGCTGCCGGCGCACCGGAGCGGCACGCCCGGGCCTGCCCTGCCTCCGCCCGCCCGAACCGGGTTCGGCCGCGATCCGCCCGGCGCGCATCGGCTCACCGCCGATCCGTCGACGCCGGCCCCGATTTCCGTCACCCCGCGCAGCCGACGGCCCCGTGCCGCCGGCCCGCGCCGCCGTTTTTTCGCGACCATGGAACCGCATCACGACAATCACCCTCCCCTTACCCGCGGCATGACGCTGCTGTTCGCGTGCGCGTGCGGCATCGTCATCGGCAACATCTACTACGCGCAGCCGCTGCTCGCCGCGATCGCGCACAGCTTCGGCCGCGCGCCGACCGAACTCGGCTATCTCGTCACGCTGACGCAGCTCGGCTATGCGGCCAGCCTGCTGCTGATCGTCCCGCTCGGCGACGCGGTCAACCGCCATACGCTGATCGTGCGGCTGCTGATGCTCAACGTCGTCGCGCTGGTCGCGGTCACGTTCAGCACGAACTTCACGATGTTCGTCGTCGCGAACGTCGCGGTCGGCTTCGTCACCTGTTCGACGCAGCTGCTCGTGCCGTTCGCGGCGTCGCTCGCCGATGCCCGCTCGCGCGGCCGCGCGGTCGGCACCGTGATGAGCGGACTCCTGCTCGGCATCCTGCTCGCGCGCGTCGCGGCCGGCGCGATCGCCGACGGGTTCGGCTGGCGGGCGGTGTACGGCATCGCCGCGGCGATGGTGCTCGCGCTGACCGTCGTGCTCGCCGTGAAGCTGCCGAAGGATCGCCGCGACGCGCGCGTCGACTATCCGGCGCTGATGAAGTCGCTCGTCGCGCTGGTGCGCGCGCAGCCGCTGATCGCGCTGCGCTCGACCTACGGCGCGCTCGTGTTCGCGTGCTTCAGCCTGTTGTGGACCGGCCTCACGTTCCTGCTGAGCCAGCCGCCGTACAGCTACTCCGAAGGACAGATCGGCCTGTTCGGCATCGTCGGCGCGGTCGGTGCGCTCGCGGCGACGTCGGCCGGCCGGCTCGTCGATCGCGGCCACGGCAATGCGGCGACCGGCCTGTTCGCGGCGGCCGTGCTCGGCTCGTTCGCGCTGATCGCGACCGGCGCGCATTCGCTCGCGGCGCTGATCGCCGGCATCCTGCTGCTCGACGTCGGCGTGCAGGGCATGCACATCTCGAACCAGAGCGTGATCTATGCGCTCGCCGGCCAGGCGCGCAGCCGCGTGACGACGATCTACCTGACGAGCTACTTCATCGGCGGCGCGCTCGGCTCGTTCGCGGCAAGCGTCGCGTACGGCCTCGACGGCTGGCGCGGCGTGTGTATCGCGGGTGCGGCGCTATCGGGCGTGCTGATCGCGCTGTGGCTCGCGTCGCAGCGCGTCGGCTCGCGGCAGGTCACGCAGTGAGGCGGTAGACCGGCGGTCCGGCAATCCGGCGATCCGTTTGCGCCGCACGACGAAAAAGGCACGCACCGCGCATCGCGGGCGTGCCTTTTTGCCGGGGGCGTCGCTGCCGTCGCGACGCGCTAGCGCCGCACCGTCACACGGCCTCGCTCACGAAATCGATCAGCACCTTCATCGCACGCTGGCGGTCGCCCGCCAGTTCGAATGCGAGGTTCGCGTCGCGCATCGGGAACACGCGCGTGACGGCCGGCCGCAGGTCGACGCGCCCCGCGTTGATCAACTGCACCGCGAGCGCGAATTCCGCGTGGAACCGGAACGAGCCGCAGATCGACAGTTCCTTCGCGACCACCACGTTCTGCGGCAGGCTCACGTCGCCGCCCAGCCCGAGCTGCACGACGACGCCGCGCGGACGCATCACGTCCAGCCCGTCGCGCAGCGCGCGCGCATTGCCCGAACACTCGATCATCACGTCGAACGTGCCCTTGTCGGCGCCGTAGCGCTCGACCCAGCCGGCATCGGCCGCCGCATTGATCGTGCGGTCCGCGCCGAGCGCGCTCGCCACGGCCAGCGGCGCGTCGACGACGTCGGTCGCGACGATCTCCGCCGCGCCGTGCACGCGCGCCGCCGCGACCGCCAGCACGCCGATCGGCCCGCACCCCGACACGAGCACCCGCTTGCCGATCAGCGGGCCCGCGCGCGACACCGCATGCAGCCCGACCGCGAACGGCTCGGCGAGCGCCGCGAGCGACAGCGGCACGTGATCGGCGACCTTCACGCACTGCACCGCGTCGCACACGAGCGCGTTGCGGAACGCGCCCTGCACGTGCGGCATCCGCATCGCGCTGCCGTAGAAGCGCATGTCGAGACACTGGTTCGGCAGCCCTTCGAGACAGTAGCGGCACGCGCCGCACGGCCGGCTCGGATTGACCGCGACGCGATCGCCGACCTTCACCGACGTCACGTCCGGCGCCACTTCCGCGACCGTGCCGGCGACCTCGTGGCCGAGCACCATCGGCTGCTGCAGGCGGATCGCGCCGAAGCCGCCATGCCGGAAGTAATGCAGGTCGGAGCCGCAGATGCCGCCCATCGCGACGTCGACGCGCACCTGGCCCGGGCCGATCTCGTCCGCGTCCTGCTCCTCGACCCGCAGGTCGTTCGGCCCGTGGATCACCACACACATGCAACGCAACCGCATGACGCGCTCCTGGTTAGACGGCACTGGTCAGCCCGCCGTCGACGAACAGCGTCTGGCCGTTCACGAAATCGGACGCGGCCGACGCGAGGAAGATCGCCGCGCCGCACAGCTCGTCGACCTGCCCCCAACGACCGGCCGGCGTGCGCTTGCACAGCCAGTCCGAAAACGCCGCGTCGTCGACCAGCGCGCGATTCAGTTCGGTTTCGAAATAACCGGGCGCGAGGCCGTTCGCCTGGATGCCGTGGCGCGCCCAGTCGGCGCACATCCCTTTGGTCAGCATCCGCACCGCGCCCTTGGTCGCCGCATACGGCGCGATCGTCGGCCGCGCGAGTTCGCTCTGCACCGAGCAGATGTTGATGATCTTGCCGTGGCCGCGCGCGATCATGTGCCGCGCGACGGCCTGCGCGACGTTGAACACGCCGTCGAGATTCACGCGCATCAGTGCATGCCAGTCGTGCGGGTCGAAAGCGTCGAGCGGCGCGCGGCGCTGGATACCCGCGTTGTTCACGAGGATGTCGATCGCGCCGACGCGCGCCTCGAAGTCGTCGATCGCCACACGTACCTGCGCGTGCTCGGCCACGTCGAACACCGCATGGTCGGCCGCGAACCCTTCGTCGCGGAACTGGCGCGCGAGCGTCGCGGCCTTCTCTTCATTGCGATCGTTGATGACGATCGCCGCGCCCGCTTCCGCGAGCCCGCGGGCGAGCGTCAGCCCGATCCCGCGGCCGGAACCGGTAATCAGCGCGCGGCGGCCGTCGAGGCGGAATCGGTCAAGCGCATGGGTCATGGAGGTCTCCTCGTGCCAGTCGAGCCGGCTGCCTTGTCGCGGCCGGTCTCGCGTTCACGCTATCTTCGGCCGTCGGCCCGGCCCGCGCCAATGGTCTTTTTTGATCCGGTTATCATGAAAATTGATTACCGCTCTCTGCCCGCCACCACATGGAACTCAAGCAATTGCGCGCCTTCGTCACGCTCGCGGAAGAACTGCATTTCGGGCGCGCAGCGCAGCGCCTGTGCATCGTGCAGCCCGCGCTGAGCATGCAGATCAAGGCGCTCGAGGTGGAATTCGGCGCGCGCCTGTTCGAGCGCGACCGGCACAAGGTCGAACTGAGCGACACCGGGCGCGTGCTCCTGCCGGAAGCGCGCGCGACGCTGCAGCAGGCCGCGCGCGCGGAGCAGATGGCGCGGCTGTCGAGCCGCGGCGAAATCGGCACGCTGCGGATCGCGTTCGTATCGTCGGTGTTGCCCACGCTGCTGCCGGCCGTGCTGCGCACGATGCGAGAGCGCTATCCGCTGATCGTGCTCGAACTGAAGGACATGCCGACGCCCGACCAGATCGCCGCGCTGCGCGACCGGCGGATCGATTTCGGGATGATCCGGCTGCCGGCCGCGTATGCGGGCATCGACACGCGGGTGGTGCTCGAGGAAGGCTTCGTCGTCGCACTGCCGCTGGATCATCCGCTCGCCGCGTACGACACGATCGCGCCGGCCGCGTTGCGCGACCACCCCGCGTTCGTGCTCGCGCGCCGCTACGCGCCCGGCTTTCACGACGACATGCTGCTCGCGCTGAGCCGCGCGGGCACGACGCTCGAGATCGCGCAGGAATTCGGCGAATTCACGACGATGCTCGCGCTCGTCGCGGCGGGGATGGGGATCGGGCTGATTCCGGCGCAGGCGGCCAACGCGCTGCCGCCGAACGTGCTCGCGCGACCGCTCGACCTGGCCGGTCACCGCAGCGGCATCGGGCTCGCGTGGACCGATCTCGACAGCCCGCTGAAGCGCGCGTTCGTCGATGCGGTCGAGCACGTGACGGCGCACGCCGGGCAATAAAAAACCCGGCCGGGAAACCCCGGGCCGGGTTCGTTCGCCACGCCGACCGCGTTGCGGCGGCCGCGCGACGGGCGGGATTACTTCGCGTTCGCGAATGCGATTGCCGTATCCAGCATGCGGTTCGAGAAACCCCACTCGTTGTCGTACCAGCTCGACACCTTCACGAGGCGGCCCGACACCTTGGTCAGCGTCGCGTCGAACGTCGACGAAGCCGGGTTGTGGTTGAAGTCGATCGACACCAGCGGTGCGTCGTTGTAGCCGAGGATGCCCTTCAGCGCGCCTTCCGATGCTTCCTTCATGATCGCGTTGACTTCCTCGACCGTCGTGTCGCGCTTCGCGATGAACGACAGGTCGACGATCGACACGTTGATCGTCGGGACGCGGATCGCGTAGCCGTCGAGCTTGCCGTTCAGTTCCGGCAGCACGAGGCCGACGGCCGATGCGGCACCCGTCTTCGTCGGGATCTGGCTGTGGGTGGCCGAACGCGCGCGGCGCAGGTCTTCGTGATAGACGTCCGTCAGCACCTGGTCGTTCGTGTACGCGTGGATCGTCGTCATCAGGCCGGTTTCGAGGCCGATCTTGTCGTTCAGCGGCTTGACGAGCGGCGCGAGGCAGTTCGTCGTGCACGATGCGTTCGAGATGACCGTGTGCTCGGCCTTCAGCACGTCGTGGTTCACGCCGTAGACGATCGTCGCGTCGACGTCCTTGCCGCCCGGCGCCGAGATGATCACCTTCTTCGCGCCGCCCTTCAGGTGCGCGCTCGCCTTTTCCTTCGTCGTGAAGAAGCCCGTGCATTCCATCACGACGTCGACGCCCAGCTCGCCCCACGGCAGTTCGGCCGGGTTGCGGTTCGCCAGCACGCGGATCTTGTCGCCGTTCACGACGAGGTAGTCGCCGTCGACCGACACTTCGCCCGGGAACTTGCCGTGCGCGGTGTCGTACTGGGTCAGGTGCGCGTTGGTCTTCGCATCGCCCAGGTCGTTGATCGCGACGATCTCGAGATCGTGCTTCTTGCCGTTTTCATAGAACGCGCGCAGCGTGTTGCGGCCGATACGGCCGTAGCCGTTGATTGCGACGCGAATCGTCATGGTCTATCTCCTGATGGCTGAAAAAATTCGTTTCGTGCAGCTTCACGGTGCGACGCGCGCAACGGGTGGCGCGCGCCGCGTATGCTTTTAGGCCAGCACGGCCTTGGCCGTCTCGACGACGTGCTCGACGGTGAAGCCGAAGTACTTGAACAGCACGCCGGCCGGCGCCGATTCGCCGAACGTGTCGATCCCGACGACGCCGCCTTCGAGGCCGACGTACTTGTGCCAGAAGCTCGTCACGCCCGCTTCGATCGCGACGCGGCGCACGCCGTGCGGCAGCACGCGTTCGCGGTATTCGGCGTCCTGGCGGTCGAACACGTTGGTCGACGGCATCGACACGACGCGCGCCGCGATGCCTTGCTGCGCGAGCGGCTCGACGGCCTTCATCGCGAGTTCGACTTCCGAGCCCGTCGCGATCAGGATGATCTTGCGCGCGACGATTTCCTCGTCCCAGTCCTTCAGCACGTAGCCGCCCTTCTCGATGTTGGCGATCTGCGCATCGGTACGCGGGTTGAACGCGAGGTTCTGGCGGCTGAAGATCAGGCTCGACGGACGATCGGCGGCGACCGCGTGGGTCCACGCGACGGCCGTCTCGACCGTGTCGGCCGGGCGCCAGACGTCGTGGTTCGGGATCAGGCGCAGGCTCGACACGTGCTCGATCGACTGGTGCGTCGGGCCGTCTTCGCCGAGGCCGATCGAATCGTGCGTGAACACGAAGATCGACGGCACCTTCATCAGCGCGGCCACGCGCAGCGCGTTGCGGCTGTAGTCGGAGAACGTCAGGAACGTGCCGCCGAACGGCTTGTGGCCGCCGTGCAGCGCGAGACCGTTGATCGCGGCGCTCATGCCGAATTCGCGCACGCCGTAGTTGATGTGGTTGCCGAGCAGCACGCCCGCGCCTTCCGGATTCGCGCGCACCGCCTTCGACGCCTTCCAGTTGGTCAGGTTCGAGCCGGTCAGGTCGGCCGAGCCGCCGAGCAGCTCCGGCAGCGCGGCGGCGAGGCCCTCGATCGCCTGCTGCGACGCCTTGCGGGTCGCGACCGTCTCGGCGCGCTCGTTCGCGCCGGCGATGATCGCCGCAGCCTTCTCGGCCCAGTCGGCCGGCAGCTTGTTAGCCATCCGGCGCTCGAATTCGGCGGCTTCCGCCGGGAACTTCGCGCGATACGCGGCGAACGTCGCGTCCCATTCGGACTCGGCGCGCTTGCCGGCTTCCTTCGCATCCCATGCCGCGTAGACTTCCTGCGGAATCACGAACGGCTCCCACTTCCAGCCGAGCGCTTCGCGCGTCTTCGCGATTTCTTCCGCGCCGAGCGCCGCGCCGTGCACGTCGTGGCCGCCGGCCTTGGTGGCCGCGCCCTTGCCGATCACCGTCTTGCAGCAGATCAGCGTCGGCTTGTCCGACAGCTTCGCCTTCGCGATGGCCGCGTCGACCGCGTCGACGTCGTGGCCGTTCACGTTCGGGATCACGTTCCAGCCGTACGCTTCGAAGCGCTTCGGCGTGTCGTCGTGGAACCAGTTCACGACGTCGCCGTCGATCGAGATGCCGTTGTCGTCGTACAGCGCGATCAGCTTGTTCAGCTTCAGCGTGCCCGCGAGCGAGCAGGCTTCGTGCGAGATACCTTCCATCAGGCAGCCGTCACCGAGGAACACGTACGTGTGGTGATCGACGATCTTCGCGCCGTCACGGTTGAACTCGTCGGCCATCAGCGCTTCGCCGAGCGCCATGCCGACCGCGTTCGCGAGGCCCTGGCCGAGCGGGCCGGTGGTCGTCTCGACGCCCGGCGTGATCCCGTATTCCGGGTGGCCCGGGGTCTTCGAGTGCAGCTGGCGGAAATTCTTCAGCTCTTCGATCGGCAGGTCGTAGCCGGTCAGGTGCAGCAGCGAGTACAGCAGCATCGAGCCATGGCCGTTCGACAGCACGAAACGGTCGCGATCGGCCCAGTGCGGATTCGTCGGGTTGTGCTTCAGATGGCGCGACCAGAGTGCGACGCCGATTTCGGCCATGCCCATCGGCATGCCGGGGTGGCCGGAGTTCGCTTGCTGGACGGCGTCCATCGCGAGCGCACGGATCGCGTTGGCCATCAGGGTGGTGGAGGCGGGAGACGAAGTCGTCATGTCGAGTCCGGAGAACGAGTCGAGGAAACGGGGCACGGCGGCATCCGGAAGCTCGAGCGTCAATCGTTCCCGGCGCGCGGTGCGGCGCCTGACGGACGCGAAGCGGACGGAGCCAACGGACGGGGCTGCAAAGCTCGTCATTTTAACAGATGGGCTGACATTTCCCTTGTCGGCGCGTAGTGTTCCGGCACGGTTTTCCGCCAAACCGCCTGCCTCCTATAATTCAGGCGTCGGAACTGCCTGCCCCAGCGGCCCGCCCGTGAGCACCACCCTTCTCTTTCACCCGACGCCCGACGCCACCTACGGCTTCCCGAACGCGCGGCGGCTCGCGCACGTCGCGTCCCCGCACCAGCAGATCGAAGTCTGGGAAACCCCGCAGCTCGGCCGGCTGTTCACGCTGGACGGCCGGCCGATGACGTCGGTCGGCGACGAATTCGTCTATCACGAGTGCATGACGCACCCGGCCGCGCTCGCGCATCCGGCGCCGAGGAAGGCGCTCGTGCTCGGCGGCGGCGACGGCGGCGCGGCGCGCCAGCTGCTCAAGCACGCGTGCATCGAACGGATCGTGATCGCCGAACTCGACGACGAGGTAGTCGGGATGGCGCGCCGCTATCTCGACGACGTGCACCAGGGCGCGCTCGACGACCCGCGCGTCGAGGTCGTGATCGGCGACGCCGCGCACTTCGTCGATTCGACGGTCGAACATTTCGATCTCGTCGTGTTCGACCTCACGCCGCCCGATTCGCCGGCGGCCGGCCTCTATACGCGCGCGTTCTACGCGCGGCTCAAGCGAATCCTCACGCGCTGCGGCGCGATCTCGATGCATCTGGGCTCGCCGGTGTTCCATGCCGCACGCATCGCAGCGCTGCTCGACGACCTGCGCGCGAGCTTCGCGGTCGTCGATCCGCTGTCCGCGCACGTGCCGCTGTACGGCTCGCAGTGGCTGATGGCGATCGCGAGCGACACGCTCGATGCGGCCGCGCTGTTCGCGCACGACGTCGACGATCGGCTCGCGGCCCGCCGCGTCGACGGCCTGCGCTACTACGATGCGCGGCTGCATGCGTCCCTCTTTGCCCTGCCGCGCGCGCTGCGCGATACACTGGGCGTTCGCCGCTGAACAGCCGGACGGCCCTGACGTTCCGCTGTTCCAGCATGAGACCGGCGCAGGCGCGAGAAGCGCCGACACTGTGCAACAGGAGATTTTCATGACCGATCCACGTCCGGCCAACGTGCCTTGGTTGACGCCCTACCTGGCCGTACGCAGCGCGCGCGCGGCCATCGACTTCTTCCAGGCCGCATTCGGCTTCACGCTACGCGACGTGCACGACGAGGACGGCGTGATCATGCACGTCGAGATGGCCTATCGCGGCCAGTTGATCGTGATGTTCGCGCCCGAAGGCGCGTTCGGCTCGCCCGCGCTCACGCCGAAGCGCGCGAACGCCACCGCGCCGCAATCGTTCTATCTGTATGTCGACGACGTCGACGCCACCTGGCAGCGCGCGCTCGACGCGGGCGCGAAATCGCTGAGCGCGCCGCAGGACCAGTTCTGGGGCGACCGGTTCGCGCAGATCGAGGATCTCGACGGCTACCGCTGGGCGCTCGGGTGCCGTCTCGACGCATGACCGAAACCGCCACACGCATGAACGAAGCCACCACCACCGCGGCCGTGCCGCGCTTTTTCGTCGACGCCGCGCTGCGCGTCGACGCCACGCTCGCGTTGCCGGCCGACGTCGCGCGCCACGTGCAGGTGCTGCGCCTGCAGCCCGGCGACGTGCTCGCGCTGTTCGACGGCACGGGCGGCCAGTACCGCGCACGGCTCGTCGAAGTCGACAAGCGCAGCGCGCTCGTGCAGGTCGATACGTTCGAGCCCGCCGAGGCCGAGCCGCCCTATCGCGTGACGCTCGCGCAGGGGATCGCCAGCGGCGACAAGATGGACTGGGTGATCGAGAAGGCCGTCGAGCTCGGCGTCGCGGCGGTCGTGCCGCTGTCAACCGCGCGCGGCGTCGTGAAGCTGTCCGGCGAACGGGCGGACAAGCGCGTCGCGCACTGGCGCGGCGTCGTGCGCGCGTCGTGCGAGCAATGCGGACGCAACCGCGTGCCCGACGTCGCGCCGGTCGCCGGCTTCAACGCGTGGCTCGACGCGCTGCCGGCCGCGCCGGCCGACGGCGAGCTGCGGCTGCTGCTGTCGCCGCGCGCGAGCAGCCCGTTCGCGTCGCTGCCCGACGCGCCGCCCGCGGCTGCCGTCACGCTGCTGATCGGACCCGAAGGCGGGCTGTCGCCCGACGAGGAACATGCGGCCCGCGCACGCGGGTTCACCGCGCTGTCGCTCGGGCCGCGCGTGCTGCGCACCGAAACCGCCGGTGCGGCCGTGCTTGCGGCGCTGGCGGCGCGCTGGGGCGGGTGGTAAAGCGCGTCGGCGCGCCGCGTTGAACGGTTCGACCCCGCACCTGCTTCGCGCACCACGCCATGCAGTCGAGCGCGAATCGCAGACGCAAAAAAGCCCGCTCGAAGCGGGCTTTTGACGGGTCGTTCGGCGAATCGGCCACGCGGGCCGATGCGCTTACGCGAACGAGTAGAACACCCGGAACGCGACCTTGCGCTCGGCCCAGAATTCGGCCGCCTCGCGGAACACGTCGAGCAGCGTTTCGCGCCCTTCCTTGTCGAATTTCTGCGCGATCGGCAGCCCTTCGAGGACGATCACGAAACCGGGCTGCGCGCCCGCCTTCGCGACGAGGTCGGTGAGGCAGTCGTACAGTGCGTCGTAGTTTTTCCCGAAATGCTTCGGAAAGAGGAACGAGGTCGCGATCGTTTCCATCACTTCCTGCTTCGACTGCGCGGCGCCGCAATACGCATACAGGAAATGCTGGCCGAGCCGACCGGCTTCGTCGGCGAGATCCTGCACGCGGAACGCGCGGATCGACTGCACGAGATTGGGTCGCACGGTCGTGAAAAGGCTCATAGGCTCCTCGTTCGATGAAAGCCCGGGCTCGGCTTCCTGTTGCTCCGGCGTGCCGCCGGCCTGCGCCGCCGCGTGCAGCTGAATCACACGCTGAAACAGATTGCCGTCGCCGGCCGCGAACAGTTCCGCCGCCGCCGTATCGTGCGCGTAGATGGAGTCGCTCATGCCATTCGTCCCGAAGTCATTCAACAATACGTTTAAAACTGTTGTAGTGGTCGCCCGTGTAATAACAGTTGTCGATCCGGCGCAACGGCCCGCCACAGACGATCCGGCGCGCGCCGCGATTGCGCGCACGCGGCGTCGGCACCGTGTACTCATGGTAATAGCCGCGCTTCGCTTTCGGCAGGATTCGCTCGCGATTGCCGAATACGACGCCGTCTTTCTCGTACGGATAGGGGCCGCCGGCGCCGATCAGGCCCAGCGTGGTCACGGCCTCGCGCGGAAGACTGGCAGTCGGGATCGTATCGAGCCCGCTGGCAGCCACGTCGGCCGGAACGGCCTCCCGTGCGTAAGCGGCGGAAACCAGACTGCCCGTCGGCGTGCCGACGATACCCATCGCGAACATCGCGAAGACGGACGCGAGCGCGCCGTTGCGGAGCCACTTGCGTGCCATGAACCAGGGTTCCCGCTGTTAAATCAAGTAGTTGACGACCAACAAAGGCGTTAGCGTAGCGTTATTGGCCGCGCGAATCAATGTCCGTTTGGGAATCGAAAGCCTCGTGATGCGCCGGACACCGTATTTCTTACCGAAATTACACTACATTTATCTTACATAAGATAAAATGCGTGCGGCACCTCTCGGTTGGCAAGAACTGCCTCCTTGCCGCGCTCGCTGCCTGGAGTGGAGAGATGCTGCTGTTGCTTTGCGGGAAGCGCGTGTGTGCCCTGCCCGGCGGCGTGCCCATTGCGGGCACGCCTCTTTTTGCTTTTGTTTACAATTTTCCCGCGCGCCGAGCCGCTCGACCGGCTGGCGCGTTCGTTTTGGCTCAGCGCGCGGCGTTCACGTCGGCCACCAGCAGCGCCGCCATGTTGACGATGCGACGAACGGTCGCCGATTCGGTCAGCACGTGCACCGGCTCCGCGGCGCCCAACAGGATCGGCCCGATCGCGATGTTGTTGCCGGCGGCCGTCTTCAGCAGGTTGTACGCGATGTTGGCGGCGTCGATGTTCGGCAGGATCAGCAGGTTCGCGTCGCCTTCCAGCGTCGATTCCGGCAGGATTTCCTTGCGCAGCGCCGCGTCGAGCGCGACGTCGCCGTGCATTTCGCCGTCGACCTTCAGTTCCGGCGCGGTTTCCTGCAGGATCGCGAGCGTATCGCGCATCTTCTTCGCCGAAGGTGCATTGCTCGTGCCGAAATTCGAGTGCGACAGCAGCGCGACCTTCGGCTCGATGCCGAACCGGCGCACTTCTTCCGCGGCCATGATCGTGATCTCGGCCAGCTCTTCCGGCGTCGGATCGACGTTCACGTGCGTATCCACGAGGAAAATCTGGCGGCCCGGCAGCACGAGGCCGTTCATCGCCGCGTACACGCTGCAGCCGGGACGCTTGCCGATCACCTGGTCGATGAAGTGCAGGTGGCGGTGCGTGGTGCTGATCGTGCCGCAGATCATCCCGTCCGCTTCGCCCTTCTTCACCAGCATCGAGCCGATCAGCGTCGTGCGGCGACGCATTTCGACGCGCGCGAGCTGCTCGCTGATGCCCTTGCGCGCCATCATCTTGTGGTACGTCTGCCAGAAGTCGCGGTAACGCTCGTCGTGCTCGGTGTTGACGACCGTGAAATCGGTGCCCGGCGTGAGGCGCAGGCCGTAGCGCTGGATACGGTGCTCGATCACCGACGGGCGGCCGATCAGGATCGGCTTCGCGAGCTTTTCGTCGACGATGATCTGAACGGCACGCAACACGCGCTCTTCTTCGCCTTCCGCGAACACGACGCGCTTCTTCTCTTCCGGCGCGGCGCGCGCGATCTGGAAGATCGGCTTCATCGTCGTGCCGCTGTGATACACGAATTGCTGCAGGTGGACGCGGTACGCCTCCATGTCCTCGATCGGGCGCGTCGCGACGCCGCCGTCCATCGCCGCCTGCGCGACGGCCGGCGCGATCTTCACGATCAGGCGCGGATCGAACGGCTTCGGAATCAGGTATTCGGGCCCGAACGACAGATCCTGGATGCCGTACGCGGTCGCGACGATGTCGCTCTGCTCGTGCTGCGCGAGTTCGGCGATCGCATTGACGGCCGCGATCTCCATTTCACGCGTGATCGTCGTCGCGCCGACGTCGAGCGCGCCGCGGAAGATGAACGGGAAGCACAGGACGTTGTTGACCTGGTTCGGGTAATCGGTGCGGCCGGTGGCGAGCACGGCGTCCGGGCGCACTTCGAGCGCGAGCTCCGGCAGGATTTCCGGCGTCGGATTCGCGAGCGCGAGGATCAGCGGGCGCTCGGCCATGCCCTTCACCATCTCCTGCTTCAGCACGCCGGCGGCCGACAGGCCGAGGAAGATATCCGCGCCGTCGATCACTTCGGCCAGCGTGCGGGCGTCGGTTTCGCGCGCGAAACGCTCCTTGTCCGGGTCCATCAGCTCGGTGCGGCCCTTGTAGACCACGCCGGCCAGGTCGGTCACCGTGATGTTCTCGAGCGGCAGGCCAATGTCGACCAGCAGGTCGAGACACGCGAGCGCGGCCGCGCCGGCGCCCGACGCGACGAGCTTGACCTTCTTGATGTCCTTGTTGACGACCTTCAGGCCGTTCGTGACGGCCGCGGCCACGACGATCGCAGTGCCGTGCTGGTCGTCGTGGAACACCGGGATCTTCATCCGCTTGCGGGCTTCGCGCTCGACGATGAAGCAGTCCGGCGCCTTGATGTCTTCGAGGTTGATCCCGCCGAAGGTGGGCTCCAGCGCGGCGATCACGTCGACGAGCTTGTGCGGGTCCGATTCGTTCAGTTCGATGTCGAACACGTCGATGCCCGCGAACTTCTTGAACAGCACGGCCTTGCCTTCCATCACCGGCTTCGACGCGAGCGGGCCGATGTTGCCGAGACCGAGCACCGCCGTGCCGTTCGTCACGACGCCGACCAGGTTGCTGCGCGCGGTGAAGCGCGCGGCGTTCAGCGGGTTCTCGACGATCTCCTCGCACGCGTACGCCACACCCGGCGAATACGCGAGCGCGAGATCGCGCTGGTTGATCATCTGCTTGGTCGGGGCGATCGCGATTTTGCCGGGGGTCGGAAATTCGTGATAGTCGAGCGCGGCTTCGCGGAGCTTGGCTTTGGAGGAGGCTTGGGTGGACATGTGTCTCGAGACGGGCGGATTAGAATAACTGTTCGACGGCATTGTAGCGCCAATCATCGGCCGCCAGACCGGCGATTCGGGTGCAACAGTCGCGACAAAAATGAACTGGACAGTACAGGAGCGCCGTCGCCCGCCTCGTACAATGCCGTTCCTTCAACCGTTTCGGATCGCCCGCCGTGCCAGCCGCCCTCTCCGAGTTTTCGCTGATCGAACGCTTCTTCACGCGCCGCGCCGCGCAGGGCGCCCGCGCGTCGACGCTCGGCATCGGCGACGATTGCGCACTGATTGCGCCCCGATCCGGGAAATTGCTGGCCATTTCGACGGACATGCTGGTGGAAGGCCGCCACTTCTTCCCCGATGTCGCGCCCGACGCGCTCGGCCACAAGACGCTCGCGGTCAACCTGTCGGACCTCGCGGCGATGGGCGCCGAGCCGCGCGCGTTCACGCTCGCGTGCGCGCTGCCGCGCGCCGACGCCGCATGGCTCGAGGCGTTCAGCAACGGGCTGTTCGCGCTGGCCGAGCGATACGGCTGCGAACTGATCGGCGGCGACACGACGAGCGGGCCGCTGAACCTGTGCGTGACCGTGTTCGGCGAAGTCGCGCCCGACGCGGCGCTGCGGCGCGATGCCGCGCGCGACGGCGACGACGTATGGGTATCCGGCACGCTCGGCGATGCGCGCGCGGGCCTCGGCGTCGCCCGCGGCGAATGGACGGCCGGTGCGGATGAAGCCGCCGCGTTCCGGCGCGCGCTCGAGCGGCCCGAACCGCGCGTCGCGCTCGGCCTGGCGCTCGCGGGCGTCGCGCACGCGGCACTCGACCTGTCGGACGGCTTGGCCGGCGACCTCCAGCACATCCTGACGCGCTCGAACGTGCGCGCCGAGATCGACGCCGACGCGGTGCCGCGCTCGGCGGCGCTCGCGACGCTGCCGGCCGACGTGCAGCGTCGCTGCACGCTGGCGGGCGGCGACGACTACGAACTGTGCTTCACCGCGCCGGCTTCAGCCCGCGCGGCGGTCGAAGCGGCCGGCGCCGCGGCCGGCGTGCCGGTCACGCGAATCGGTACAATACGCGCGTTGTCCGCGCCGTCGGCGCACCCCGCCATCGCGTGGCGCGACGCCGCCGGCGCGCCCCTCGCTCTCACGTTGCACGGCTTCGACCACTTCCATGCAGACTGATCCGACGCCCGCGCACGCCGCGGCCGAGCCCGGCGCCGCGCCGCCCGCGCCGACCCGCGTGACGGCCCGCTTCATGCTGTCGCACCCCGCGCATCTCGTGTCGCTCGGCTTCGGCAGCGGGCTCGCGCCGATCATGCCCGGCACGTTCGGCTCGCTGTTCGGCTGGCTCACGTTCGTCGTGCTCAACCGCTACCTGACGGTGCCCGAATGGTGGGCGCTGATCGCCGTCGGCTTCGCGGCCGGCACGTGGGTCACCGGTTTCACCGCGAAGAAGGCCGGCGTGGCCGACCCGGGCGCCGTCGTCTGGGACGAGATCGTCGCGATCTGGCTCGTGATGCTGTTCGTCACGCCCGCGACCTTCGTCGGCCAGTTGTGGGCGTTCGTCGCGTTCCGCTTCTTCGACATGCTCAAGCCGCCGCCGATCCGCTACTTCGACCGCCGCCTGAAAGGCGGGCTCGGCATCATGGTCGACGATCTGGTCGCCGCGTTCATGACGCTGCTCGTGATCGCGCTGTGGCGCTCCGTCGTCGGCTGACCGATTTCCCGACTCCCGTTTCCCGACGCGCATGCCAACCGATTCCGTCGTCCACCAGCTTGCGATCCGCGCAGGCAACAAGCTGCGTGACGAGCACCTGACGCTCGCCACCGCCGAATCCTGCACCGGCGGGATGATCGCCACCGCGATCACCGACATTTCCGGCAGCAGCCAGTGGTTCGAGCGCGGCTTCGTCACGTACTCGAACCAGGCCAAGATCGAGATGATCGGCGTGCCGTCCGACCTGATCGACAAGCACGGCGCCGTCAGCGAGCCCGTCGCGCGCGCGATGGCCGAGGGCGCGCTGCGCAACAGCCGCGCGCAGGTCGCGCTGTCCGTCACCGGCATCGCGGGCCCGGGCGGCGGCAGCGAGAAGAAGCCGGTGGGCACCGTGTCGTTCGCCTGGAGCAACCGGCTGCATACCGATGTCGAGACGCGGGTGTTCAAGGGCGACCGCGAACAGATCCGCACGCAGGCAGCCGCGCATGCGCTGCGCGGGCTGCTGAAGCTGCTCGACGAGCGCGAAGGCTGATCGGGCCGGGCGCACGTACCGCGCCCGCCCTCGCTTCCTTACTGGATCGCGTCGGGCTTCACGACGATCCAGTTCTTGTCCGCCGTCACCGGCAGGCCGAGCGATTTCTGCTTCGCGGCCGATTCGTCCGACCACGCGCGGATCTGCGCCATCTGCTTGTCCTTCTTGTTGACCCACACGCGCACGCCGCCGCGCGCGACGTCGGTCGCGTTCAGCAGCATGTAGCCGTCGGACGTCGGCGTGTCGCCCGCGACGAGCACCGGCTTCTTCCACTGGTCGATCCAGCCGACGATCGAACCGAGCTTGCCTTCGTACCACGTCATCGGGTTCATCAGGAACGGCGTGATCACCAGGTTGCGGTTCGCGGCCTCGTCGTACTTGCCGGCCTTGATCTGCAGCCGCGACGTGGTCAGCGCGCCGGTCGCCGGGTTGCGCAGCAGCGTCGTCACGCCGATCACGTTCTGCGGCTTCACGTTGTAGCCGTACTTCGGGTCGGCCAGCACGAGGCGCGCGAGCTCCTCGTGCGCGGCCGTCATCACGTAGACCTCGATGCCGTTCTCGCGCAGCGCGTTGTACAGCTCCTGCATCCCGCGAAAGAAGCGCGGCGGATTCACCGTGCCGTCGACGACCTTGTCGCCCTGCCAGTAGCGGATCGGGATCGGCTTGCCGTCGGCGAGCATCGCGTCGACGTGGTGCTTCAGGTCGGCGAGCGACTGGCCGGCGAACGCCTGCGCGATCCACGGATAGCAGACCAGATCGTCGATCTCGCACAGCCGGTAGTAATAGCTCGTCAGCGATTCCTTGTAGTCGGCGGAATCCTTGAACGGGATCAGCTTCAGCGACGGATCGAGCGAGTCGCGCGTCAGCACGCCGTGGTTCTCGAGGTACGGCAGCAGCGATTCCTCGAGGTCGTAGCGGTAGGTCGTGTTGTCGGCGTCGAATACCGCGTAGTCGCCGCGGTTCGCGTGCGCGGCGATCATCGCGTTCAGCGCCTTCGCGCTGTCGGCGGGCCAGTGCGACAGATCCGCCGCATGGGCGAACGTCATGCACAGCGACGCGGCGAACGCGCTCAGAAGACGGCGGGACAGCTTGGGCATGGCGTCGCTCCTTTTCTTGACATTTTTGTGACGGATCGGTGACAAGCGGCAGCATCGCGCGAATAAATTGCGCCCATGCGATACGGAAGCGACGGAAAGTTGTTCGCGTGCGCCAGGGAGGATCGAGGAAAGCGAAGGGGGAATGCGAGGAGGCGCGCCGGCCCACGGGCGCGGGGCCGGCGCCAACCGCCCGGCGGGCCCGCCGGGCGGTGTCGTGCGATTCGATCAGCGATGCGCGTTGATCGTGTCGCGCGTCTTCTGCGCGGCGAGCGCCGCGGCTTCGGCGAAATCCTCGCCCTTGCTCGCGTACAGGATCGCGCGCGACGAGTTGATCATCATCCCGGTGCCGTCGGCCGTGCGGCCTGCGTTGACGGTCGCCTGCACGTCGCCGCCCTGCGCGCCGATGCCGGGGATCAAGAGCGGCATGTCGCCGACGATCCCGCGCACGATCTCGATTTCCTTCGGGAACGTCGCGCCGACCACGAGGCCGAGCTGGCCGTTCCGCGCGTTCCACTTGTTCGCCGCGAGGTCCGCAACCACCTGGTACAGCGGCCGGCCGTTGGTGTCGAGGAACTGCAGGTCGGAGCCGCCCGGGTTCGACGTGCGGCACAGCACGATCACGCCCTTGCCTTCATGCTCGAAGTACGGCTCGACCGAGTCGTAGCCCATGTACGGATTCACCGTGACGGCGTCCGCGCGATAACGCTCGAACGCTTCGCGCGCGTACTGCTCGGCCGTGCTGCCGATGTCGCCGCGCTTCGCATCGAGGATCACCGGCAGGCCCGGATGCTGCAGATGGATGTGCGCGATCAGCCGCTCGAGCTGGTCTTCCGCGCGATGCGCGGCGAAGTACGCGATCTGAGGCTTGAACGCGCTCGCGTACGGCGCGGTCGCGTCGACGATCTGCCGGCAGAATTCGAAGATCGCGTCGGGCTGACCGTCGAACTGCACGGGAAAACGCGACGGCTCGGGATCGAGGCCGACGCACAGCAGCGAATTCGTGCGCTGCCACGCGGCGCGCAGCGATTCAATGAAAGTAAGCGGGGAAGACATGGCGGGTACTCGCGGCAAACCGTTGGTAGACCGCGTATTTTACCCGCGTCGCCGGGCTCCCTCGCGGGTCGTGGCATTGCTGCGCGCATCGGCGCGCTCGACGGTGAACGCGAAACGCCGCGTGAGCCGCTCGCCGGGCGCGAGCAGCGTCATCCCGTGCGCGGCCGCGCCGCCCGGCAGGTTCACCGCATTGATCGGATGATCGACCGGCTCGAAGCAGAAGAAATCCTCGCCCGGCGGCGTATAGAGCACGTACGCATCAGCGTCGGCCGCGACGGTCAGCGATAGCCGGCGGCGCGGCCAGCTCACCGTCGCGTGGCCGCCCCAGCCGGTGAACGCGTGATTGACGAGCGTGGCCGGCAGCGGATACGCGACGCCGAACTGCCAGGCCGGCGGCACGCTCACGTGCCGCACCGGCAGGAAATCGGCGCCCGACAGCCACAGGCCGCCCGCCGCCGCGGCCAGCTCGGTCACCGCATCGCGCACGAGGAACGGATGCACGCCAAGCCCGAACGGCAGCCGCGTGCGCCCCGCGTTCTCGATCGTCAGCGCGATCGACAGCGTCGCGTCGTCGAGTTCGAACGACTGGACCGCGCGGAACGCATACGGCGCGCCGCCGGCACGGTCGAGCGACAGTTGCAGCGACGTGTCGGTCGCATCGTCCACCTGCCACCGCGCGAGCCAGCCGTCGCCGTGGATCGGCAGCGGCTCGTCGCGGCGGTTGCGCGGCACCGCGACCTTGCGCCCGTCGCATTCGAAGCGCCCGTCGCCGATCCGGTTCGAGTACGGCAGCAGCGGATAGCACGCGAGCTCGTTCGGGTCCGTCGCCGTCTCCGGGTGCTCGCAACGGCGGAACACCGGCACCAGCGCGCCGTTCTCGCCGCGCCAGTCGAAGCGCGCGATGCCGCCGCCGAGGTGCGGCAGCACGTCGAGCCGCAGCGACGCGTTCGACAACGTGACGGCCGCCGCATGCGCGGCGCCGACGCCCTGCGCGAACACGGCCGTCTGCGGGCCGGGACTGACCGGCTGGGCGGCGGCGGCCAGGCGCGCGCGGCGCGACTGGCTGGTGGACGACGATGCGCGCGAGGACGTGGCGGTCATGGTGAGCTCCTTTCCTTCGTCGAAGAAACGATGCAGGTCGTGCGAACGGTCAGGCCCAGCCGCCGTCGACGATCACGTCCTGCGCGGTGATCATCCGGCTGTCGTCGGCCGCGAGAAACAGCGCCATCCGCGCGAGGTCGGCCGGCAGCAGTTCGGCGTCGAGGCACTGGCCGGCCTTGATCGCCGCGCGGCCCGCGTCGTCGAGCCACAGCCGGCGCTGCTTGTCGGTCATCACCCAGCCGGGCACCAGCGAATTCACGCGGATGCCGAACGGGCCGAGATCGCGCGCGAGGCCGCGCGTTAGGCCCTGCACGGCCGCCTTCGCCATCACGTAGACGGGATAGCCGCCGTTCTTCAGCATCCAGCTGATCGAGCCGAGATTGATGATCGCGCCGCCGCCCTGCCGCTTCATGTCGTCGATCACCGCCTGCGCGGCGAAGAACTGGTGACGCAGGTTCACCGCGATGCCCGCGTCGAACGACGCGGGCGTCACGTCGCCGATCGCGTGGCGCGCGTCGTTCGCCGCGTTGTTCACGAGTACCGCGATCGCGCCGATGCGCGCGCGGATCGCATCGATCGCATGGCGCAGCGCATCGACGTCGGTCAGGTCGCACGACAGGAACAGCGGCGCATGGCGTACGTGCGCGAGGCGTTCCGCGAGCGCGGCGCCGGCCGCCGCATCGAGGTCGACGAACGCGACGCGCGCGCCCTGTTCGGCGAAGTGCTCGACGAACGACGCGCCGATGCCGGTCGCGCCGCCCGTGATCAGCACCGCGCGATCCTCGAGGCTCGGGTAGCGCGCGAAACGCGCGTCGCTCGCGGCGTGCGTAGCCTGCGAGTCAGGCGCGGAAGTATCGATGGTCATGCGGGTCGTCTCCGTGGAAACAGTCGGTCAGTCGCGTACGCCGCGGTTCTTCAGCTGGTCGAGCAGCACGGCCGCGAGCAGGATCGCGCCACGCACCAGGTACTGGTAGAACGCATCGATGTTCAACAGGTTCATCACGTTCTCGACGGTGCCCATGATCAGCACGCCGATCACGACGCCCGAGATCGTCGCGCGGCCGCCCATCAGCGACACGCCGCCGAGCACGCATGCGGAGATCACGTTCAGCTCGAAGCCCTGCGCGGCGTTCGGCTGGCCCGACGTGATGCGCGACGCGAGGATCACGCCCGCGAGCGCCGTCACCGCGCCCTGGATCAGGAAGATGTACACGCGCGTGCGTTCGACGTTGATCCCCGCGAGCCGCGACGCTTCCGGATTGCCGCCGATCGCGAGCGTGTTGCGGCCGTACACGGTCTGGTTCAGCAGCACGCCGAAGCCGATAAAGCACAGCAGCGTGACCCAGATCGGCAGCGACACGCCGAACATCGACAGCCCGCCGAGCGCGATGAAGGTATCCGACGACACGCCGACCGCCTGCCCCTTCGACACGATGAAGCCGAGCCCGCGCACGATCTCCATCGTCGCGAGCGTCGTGATCAGCGCGTTGATGCGCAGGTACGCGATCACCGCGCCGTTCACGAAGCCGATCGCGGCGCCGGCCGCGACCGCCGCGACGATCGCGACGAACGTGTTGTCGGTCGCGTTCAGCACCATCGCGCACAGCACGCCCGAGAACGCGACGGTCGAGCCGATCGACAGGTCGAAGTCACGCGACGCCAGGCAGAACATCATCGTGCACGCGACCATGCCGATCTGCGAGATCGACAGCGCGAGGCCGAGCATGTTGTCGATCGAGAAGAAGTGATCGACGGTCAGCGACATCGTGATGAACATCACCGCGAAGATCGCGATCAGGCTGTATTCGGTCAGATGCTGCCACCACTTCTGGCGGTCGCTCTGCTGCGGAACCAGCGCGTCGGCCGACGGCTTCCCGGGGGCGCTGGCAAGGTTTTCGTTGACTTGCATGGTGTGTCTCCTGCTCCTGCATCGCGCGGCCCGCGCCGCGCGTGTTCGATTCGAATGTTCCGGTGTATCCGGTTGCGTCAGGCCGCCTCGACTGCGCTCGTCTGCGGCAGCGCGAGGTTCAGCACCGCGTGCTCGTTCGCGTCGGCGCGCGGCAGCTCGCCGGCGATCCGGCCTTCGCGCATCACGACGATGCGGTCGGACACGCCGAGCACTTCCGGCAGTTCCGACGACACCATCACGATCGCGCAGCCGCGCTCCGCGAGCCGGTAGATCACGTCGTAGATCTCGTGCTTCGCGCCGACGTCGATCCCGCGCGTCGGCTCGTCGAGGATCACGACCTTCAGATCGGGCTCCGCGAGCCAGCGCGACAGGATCGCCTTCTGCTGGTTGCCGCCCGACAGGAAGCGGATCTTCTGGCGCCGGTTCGGCGTCTTGATCTTCAGCCGCTGAATGAAGCGGTCGGCCGTTTCGCTTTCGGTCTTGCCGTTGATGAACAACCCCGCGCGCAGCGAATGGCGGCGGCAGCTGATGTTGATGTTCTCGGCGACCGACGCGATCGCGATGATTCCTTCTTCCTTGCGGTCCTCGGGGCACAGCACGATGCCGTGGCGGATCGCGTCGCCGGTGCGCTTCACGTCGATGCGCTTGCCGTCGAGCGTCAGCGTGCCCGCGCGCCGGCGGTCCGCGCCGTACACGAGCCGCATCAGCTCGCTGCGGCCCGCGCCGACGAGCCCGAAGAAGCCGACGATCTCGCCCGCGCGCACCGAGAAGCTCGCGGGTTCGCGCAATGCCGGGCCGTCGACGCCTTCGGCGGAAAACCGCACGTCGCCGAGCGTGCGCGGCGCGTAATGGTAGATGTCCGCGAT